>DATKYL010000449.1:0-4402 GCA_035528515.1 Acidobacteriota bacterium
GAATCCAGGAGTTCCAGGCTGTCGGCGTCGTAGACATACAGGACGTCTCTCCACTGGACCCCTCCTGAACAGTATCCCCCAGCGGTCACGTAGATGTTGTACCTGACCGGCTCAGGTTCCATGCCCCGCCGCGTCGTGCAAGCTAGGACGAGCATCAAGGTCACCAAGACTGCGCACATCCCCAGCCATCGCCGCCATCTACGAATCCAGTCTACCATGACTCCTCCCTGGTCCGGGAACTCCCTGCTGTGTCTTCTATCTCTATTACTGACCTCCTTTCGGATTATTGCAGTCCAAGATCGTTTACGCCAGAGATCTCTTCGACACCGAGCGACCCCTGGCGCGATTACGGTCACTCCATTTTGGCCTCCTTTCTCCTGCGCACACCCCTCCCACGCACCGGAACGCCCGTTTTCACGCCCAGGCTCAGGGATCATTGACTACGCTGGTTGCGAGGACACGGCGCAGTGTCCGGATGCGTCCTCGTAATGGCCTGAGAAACCCAGACCGTCAGTCATCTATGTTAGGGCTCTCGTCGATAGGCTCGAACCCCGTCGGCAACTGCTCTTCAATCCTCATTACACACGGCGGTACCGATTATTTCCGGCAAACTGCAAAAAAGTAGAAGAGGGCTCAGATTCATCCCGGCCCGAGGACATCGCTGTTCTCCGGCTGCCAGTTGGCACACTACTCCCTTGCGCTCGGGCAACGTTACTGGCGCCGAGCGAAAACTCGATTCATCGATGTCATGTCGAGCCCCGAGAGTACCGCGGGTCCTCGACAGATATTTTCCTGATCTACTCGCCTCAACATTGTTCGCACGACCGCTCCGGGTCGCCCAGTTCTTGGGCGACCCGGTTTCTTTTTGCGCGAGTGTGAGAAAATTGGAAATAGAGCGTACCCCTCGCGTGTAAGGTTAATAGACACGCAGCAACAACCCACGCGGCGTGACGCCGCACAAGAGGGGGAGATGCTTATGAGGGGACGGATTAAACCCGGGAGGGCCGCCTTGGGACTGCTGGCCCTGATGCCAATCTTCATGTCCGTGACGGCACACGCGATCATCGTCGTCACGCCCCCGCACGGGGTGTTGCCGGGGCAGGCGCATGTCCAACTCAAGGTGCAGGACATCGATGTGACGCTCTCCGACCGCGCGGCTGAAGTCACGGTCGCACTTACATATTACAACCCCACCAACTGGACGCTTGAGGGAACATGGCTCTTTCCGCTGCCGCCCGAAGCGGCGGTCGATGATTTCACGCTGTATGTTGACGGCGAGAGAATTCGCGCCGAACTTCTCGAAGCGGACGCCGCGCGGCGCGAATACGAATCTATAGTCAGTCGCATGCGCGACCCGGCCCTCCTCGAATACGTCGATCGGCAGCTCCTCAAAGCGCGCGTCTACCCGATCCGGCCGCACCAGGATGCCAAAGTCGAACTGTACTACACCCATCCCGTGACCGCCGATTTCGGCACGACCGATTTCGTCTACCCCCTCGGGAGCGAACGGTACCACGACGGATCGGACGTGTCGCTGACGGTCGCGGTGAAGACTGAGAAGCCGCTGCTGACGCTCAATTCACCGACCCACAGGATCACCGTCGACCGGCGCGGGGCGCGCGATGCGGTCGTGCAGGCCCATCCGCGCTGGCAGAAAGGCTCCGATGACTTTCATCTGCTGTGCACTTATGACACCCGCGAGGTCGGCGCGCAGTTTCTGGCCATGTCCGACGACGACGGCGACCAGTTCTTCATGGCGATCATCGCGCCGGGCGAGGAGGGGATGGATCGGGTCCTGCCCAAGGACGTGGTGTTCTGTTTCGATCGTTCCGGCAGCATGCAGGGAGACAAGATCGTCCAGGCCCGCGCCGCGCTGCATTTCTGTCTCAACAAGCTCAACCCCGACGATCGTTTCGGCCTGATCCTTTTCAACGATGGAATCGAGCACCTCGACCGGCGGTTGCGTCGCACGACCCCGGAGAACCTGTCGGCGGCCCACAACTTCGTGAATCGCAACGATGCCGACGGCGGCACGTTTATCGCCGGCGCTCTCCAACGCAGTATGGAGATGTTCGAAGGGAACGATCGGCCCGCCTACGTCGTCTTCCTGACCGACGGCCGTCCGACGGTCGGCCCCACCGTGGACGGAGAGATTCGGCGGATCGTCCGCGACGCCAATCGCCGCAACGCCCGGCTCTTCGCGTTCGGCGTCGGCCACGATCTCAACGCCGCCCTCCTGAACGATCTCGCGGGCGACGGGCGCGGGTACGCGACCTACGTGGCACCGGGGGAGGACGTCGAGGTCGCGGTCTCGAATTTCTTCCGCAAGGTCAGCCGCCCGGTCCTGATCGACTGCCGCCTCGAAACCGATGGCGACGTGCGACTCTCTGACATGTATCCGCGCGAGCTTCCCGATGTCTTCGCCGGGTCGGAGATCGTACTGGTGGGACGCTTCGACGGCTCCGGTCCGCTGACCGCCCGCCTGCTGGGCCGGCAGGGGAACGAGCCGGTCAATCACACCTTTGAGACCGTGCTCGAACCCCAGTGCGAGCGCTACAGTTTCATCCCCAAGCTCTGGGCCGGGCGCCGGATCGGCCACCTTCTCGAACAGATGCGACGAAGCGGGGAAACCGACGAGACCAAAGACGAAGTCATCCGCCTGTCAAAGAAATACGGGATCATGACCCCCTACACCGCGTACCTGGCGGCTCCTGAGGCGGCAAGGATCGTCCGGGGCGGCAGGTCGGAGCCGATGGTGTACGGCGCGGTGACTCCCAGTCCGAACCCCTCGCCCTCAACGGTACAGGGACCCGCGTCGCTGAGTCCTGCGCCGCCTCCGGGCCAGTTGCAACCCCCGATCGTGGTTCACAGCGCTCCTCAGATGATCCAGATGGATCGGGCCACGACGAAGCGCGACGTGACCGCCGAGAAGATCCGCACCGCACCGGCTTTGGCCGACTTGGACGAGATTTCGCAACAAACAGCCGGCGACCAGCGTATAGTGACTTCTGGCGGGAGGCAGTTTACCCTCCGCGACAGCATTTGGACTGACTGGGACCTTTTCGGGGCTGACGTACCGGCCGACACGATTGTCGTACAGCGGTACTCGGATGCCTACTTCCGATTGACACGCATCAAGGGAATGGCGCCGCTGATCTCGGTCGGAGAGCGGGTTATGTTCTTGTGGCGCAATGTCGTGATACGGATTGACAACGACGGAGAAAAAGTCTGGAACCCTGACTGGGATGGTCTGTTATAAAGTGTTGCGAGCACGACGCGGGGCAAACCCACCTCCTTGCCCCGTTCTACAAATCCCCGGGTGACTGCGAGCGCCCGGGGATTTCCTCCATTTAGGACCGTAGGTCATTCCCGGCAGACAAACGGCGAGACCCGACGGCCGTCTGGGCCGCCCGATCCCGCCGCTCGCGGCTCAGGGATTACCCTGACTACTGCCCTTGCAGCTTCAACCGGTCGCCGTACTGATCGATCAACTGCTGGCGGATTTCCGCGTGTGTCTTCCCGGTAGCCAGTTCCGCCTTGACCAGGTCATGGATGCCGTGCGAAACGGCGCAATGACAGTCCGACAGCAGCACCTGGGCATCGTCGGTGCCCGGGCAGCGGAAACCGGCGATGATGTCCAAATCCTTCGGATCGAGGCTGTGCGGACAGGTAACCGCACCCTGCTGCGCCGTCGTCAGGCCGGCGGCGCCGCCGACCGGCGCGCGACTCTGCCCGATCCAGTAACCGCCGATGAAGCCAATCAGAATTCCGACCAGCGCGATCAGAATCGCATTGACCGGAGTGCCCTTTTGTCCGTTCACGTTTCCCTCCTTCGCTTACGAGCCGACACCAGCGGCTGTCTGTCAGTGGCGGAAAACCCGTCCGCCGTGCCGAACGTTCTTGAGTCGAATATCTCCGTGCCGCGCCCTTTACCTGATCGGTTGCAGCCGTGCACCGTACTGCTCCTCCAGCTCCCGACGGATCTGGGTTCCATCCTTGCCTTCGCTGAGTTCCTGTTTGATCCGGTCTTTGAGTGCGTGCGCAATCTCGCAGTGGCAATTGATCAGCAAGTCTTGGTGGGCCGGGTTGGGGCAGATGAAGCCGGCAACGATATATGCGTCAGACGGGTCGAGATCGTGCGGGCAGCCGGCGGTGGCCGTCCGCATCACTGCCGGAATCGGACCGCGCTGGCCGACCAGGTACCCCCCGACAAAGCCCAACAGCAGGCTGGCGACCAGAACCAAGGCCAGGTTGATCGATCCCGTGCGTGTCTCCGCAGGTGGCGTCACTTACTTTTCTCCCGTCGTGTCCGCGGCTGGATTGGTTATCGACGATGCGTCACCGGCCGACGCGTCCGACGGCGGATAATTCAAGTACGTCATCAGGTGGTACTCGAACTGGC
>DATKYL010000450.1:0-2064 GCA_035528515.1 Acidobacteriota bacterium
ACCGCGCACGTAGCGGTACGCCTGTTGCGTGTTGGTCGGGGAGAACCGGATTTCTACCGGCACGAGTTCCCTGGCGTCCTCGATTGACGAACCGAAGAACCAGGCGCCCATGTCCACTCCCTCGCCATAGAAGCGGCCGCCCCACGCAATACTGGTGGCCCAGGGTTCCGCCGATCCGGACCATGTCACGTCCTTGATATCCGGTTCGGGTCCGATGACCTGCACCATGATCCCCTCGAGCAGCTCATAGTAGTAGTCACCGGTGGAATTGGTCTGATCCGCGAGCACCCGGGTATCGGTGGTCAGATTATCGAGGTTCCAGGAGAGATCGTCGTTGAAGGTGACCAGATAATCGCTCGTGACGACGCTGTCCGGTTCGAGGGTGCGGATGACGACGGTTCCCTCGCTCTGACCCGCAATGTGAACGGCCGTATCCAACAGCTCCACCGCCAGCGAGCGGGGCACGATCTCGATACCCTCGATGCGTGATTCGAGATCCTCGGTGAGATGCCCGATGACGTTCGCTCCGACCTGGAACTCCTCCACGTTCAACTCGTCGTACGAATAGGCTGTGATCGCGAAGTAGTACGGGTTGTAGGCGACCAGGCCACGCCCGGTGAACCGATCAACGTCGATCGTCAGGTGGTTGGTCAGGCCGGAGTTGGATCCGGACTGCGCCACCACCCGCTGCACCGCGCCGATGTCGGAATCAAAGCGATCGCGATAGATCTTCGTGATATCGTTATCAAGGTCGAACGTCCCGATACGCCTCCAGGGGCCGGTTTTCGTTTCACCCTGGTAGACGTTGTAACCTTCCATGACGAACCGCTGGCCGAGAATCTCCGATTCCTGAACGTCGCCTTCAGCGTCCCGACTCCAGACCAATTCGATCTGTCCCGACAGGGGCTGGGACCAGACGGTCGGCTGCGGCGGCGGGAAGGGAATGATGAAATCGAGATCGAATACGGCCTGCACCTGCTCGTCGGTCGACTTCAACGCGGTGATGGAGCCGATGTGATCGGCGCCCTGTCCGACGAGGACGGCGATGACGACTTCCTGCGTGTCGCCGGGGGCCATCGTGAACGGACCTGAACTCATCATGAAACGGCGGTCGTCGCCGTAGGCGTCGTTCCAACCTTCGCCCGTCACCGGATCGCCGGCGAACTGGAATGTGGTCGGGTTGCCGTCGGGATCGATGACCGGCTCACCGTCAAGACCCAGGCCGCGCATCAGGTTGTATGATTCAATCGCGTTGCGCGGATCGACCCCGTTGTCGTAGTTGCTGAACGTCGTCATCGGCAGGTTGCGGTAATCCGCGATCGTGCGGCCGCGGAGACGCGCCTCGTCGCCCGGCGACGGGACCATCGGGCCCTGGAGGAAATCGAAGCCGACCGCCGGCGCTTCCTGGCCGTAGATGTCGTCCGGTCCCTGATTGTACGCGTAGCCGATACCGCGGACCGTGTCGCAGCCGACCAGATCGTCGAAGGCATCGCCGACATCCGCATCGCACCAGATCGAGACGTACGTGTCTTCGAGCAGATTGCTGCCGTGGTTGACGATTTCATATCTCAGATAGATGCTGTTGCCGAGCGCCCCGGAGCGTGCGAAGGCGAAGATGTACTGTTTCACCTCGAGGCCGAGCGGCTCGGTGGAGCCGAGATCGCTGATGTGCCGCTTGGCGTCGGCATCATTGTAGACGGCCCAGAGCGCCTGATCGCCGAGAACCAGCGGAATCAGGTTACCGTCGGCATCCAGAGAATCACTGCCGTCGGCGGCCAACAGGTTGGGGGCACTGTCCTCCCAGGGCCAATTGGCGTAGTCGGGGTTGGTGTTGGCGTCGTCACTACGGTCGACCTTGTAGACGTGGAAACGTCCTACATCGGCCGAATAGGTGCCGTCCTCCATCGGCCCCGGTCCCCACTCGCTCGTATGCTCGGCCACTGTGACTCGTGGGTTGCCGTTGACCAGCGCCCCGACCCATAGACCGGCGGCGAAGATCACGGTTCGGTTGGTCCCGCGCGGGAAGTAGAGGCCGTCGGTCTTGCCGAAATGCTGGCTCGGATC
>DATKYL010000451.1:0-5919 GCA_035528515.1 Acidobacteriota bacterium
CTACGGATTCAGTCTCCAGATCGCGAAGTTAAGCCCGGTCGCATAAGTCACCCAAATCAGGTAAGGAAGAAACAGAAGTCCCGACACCCGCCGTATCCGCCAGAACATCGTCAATGTCACCGCGATCACAAACCACAGAAGAAGAATCTCCCAGAAGGCGACCATCGGATTCCGCAACCCGAAGAACAATCCCGACCAAAGCGCGTTCAGCACGAGCTGAATCCCGAACAGAATCAGAGCGGGTCGAATGTACCGCACCGACCGCACCTGCCACACCAGCCAGCCCGCAACGGCCATACTGAGGTACAGGAATGTCCACACCGGCCCAAACACCCACCCAGGTGGCGTCCAGATGGGCCTGCGAAGCGACAAATACCAATCCCGCACCGACAGATCGGTCAGCAAACCTGCCACGAGTTCGACCGCCAGGCAAACCAGCACAAACACAGCGAGCGACACCCAGCGCTCGCGGCTCTTTCTCTCTGATCCGTTCCGATGCGACATCGGCTTCACCTCGTCTCAAACCCGGCAATCGCAACCCTTGCCCTTCAGCAATTCACGCTGCCGATCGGGCTCATCGACATAGCCCCGGGGCCGCCGGGCACCCCTCGCCAGGTCGCGATCGAGCGGGGACAGGTGCCGGTACCCCCGCCGTTCCATCTCGGCAACGAGCCGATCGTGACGTCCAGACAGTCCCCGCAACGCACCCTGCCAGCGGATCACTTCGGGATGCCGCCGGTAGCCCCGCTTACCGTTGGTCAGAATCGACCACACGGCATGCAGCTCCCGATGTTCACCTAAGAGGTGTTGACGACACAGCAGCGCCGGTTCGAGATCCCAGATTCTCATCGCGACACTCAGGCGTGGTTGCGCAGCATCAGTTCTTTGGGATGGGGATTGAGATAGACCTGATCTCCGATGTATGCGACCTCGTGCTTGCGCACGTAATGACGGACAAGCGTAATCGGCACCACCAGCGGCACCAGCCCGCGATGATAGTCGCCGACCACATCGTGCAGCTCGGCGCGCTCTGCGTCGCTCAGATCGTCGGTGAAGAAGCCGATGATATGCTGCAGCACGTTGACATTCTTCTTGACCGTCGACTGAACCTGAAGCGCCGTCATAAAAACCTCGCCGTACGAGTCGTACACGGCGGCCAGGTTGCGCTTGTCGGCGGTGGCAACGATACGCCCCAGCCGGCGTAGATGCGGGTCGGAATGGGACAGCAGGAGCATCTTGTGACGGGCATGGAACGCCACCAAACCGGCCGGCGACGGGCGCGCGCGGAACTGCCGCCAGCGGTCGTAGGCAAAGACACGCTCGAGGAAATTCTCCCGCAGCTTCGGATTGGTGAGGCGCCCCTCCTCTTCCACCGGCAGAAGCGGCATCGCACGCATCAGCTCCTCGGCGAACGCCCCGCGTCCGTCGCGCCGCGGCTGCCCGCTCCCCGCATATACCCGTACCCGCTCCATACCGCAACTGGGCGAGTCCTTCTTGAGGACAAAGCCGCACAGGTCGAGTCGCCCCAGCTCGCGCACCCGACGTTTCCCATAGCGCTGCATGCGCGTGGTCCAATCGGTCCCCGAGCGCGCACCCACCAGGGAGACTGTTCCATCCGCATCCACCAGGCGCACCGATTCCCGCGGCACACCCATCCCCACTTCAATCTCAGGACACACACGCACCCACTCGACAAACTGCCCGAGCGTATGCATGATGTACTCCTGCCGCTTGTGGCCGCCGTCGTAACGGACCTTCTCACCGAGCAGACAGGAGCTGATTCCGATTTGGGGACGGGACTGAGTCATCGGATTATTACGTGATGCCACACGGCAAGGTTGGCGGGAAAGTGCCAGATCCGCCATCGAGTACTGGCGATCTCACAAGAAAGGCAGCAAAACCCACCGTGGCACCCCGGTGCGACACCGGCCCTCCACCGCTCACGGGGGGCGATAACCCTATAGAAATAAACCGATTACCTCAAGCGATTTGGGCTTGAAGCCTCTCGAATTGACGATGGACACACATCACTAATCGAAACCACGCCCAAATGAGTTTGTGGGTGCCACCCGGCGTGATGAGCAATCCCAGTGGGTCGCACGCCGCCCCGGCGTCTTCTTTTCACTTTTTGGCGATAACCTGCGCCGTCGTTCGGAGATGCGGTGCGGCAAGGCCCAGTAGATCTGTGACTTCCTTGTCGGCACGCCCCCACACGTTCCCTGCCGCAATGACTGGTCTGCCTCTATGCGAAATCATCTTCGGGTGTTCCGGCAACCCAGTGATATCAAAGCCGATGACGCGTACGCCCTCTATTTTGCGCATTAGCGAACCCAAGACAATCTCTATGCATGATTTAAGACGAGTTATGTCCTTGAAGAAACACGCGTCCCCCCACTGCGTATAGTGATTGACCAGACAATCCCGATCCACTGAGATGAACACGAATTTTATATCGCCAACATCGTCCTTTACGCCTTCCCAGAACGTCTCCCAGCTACTCTTATTCATACTCCCTGAGATAGTCGCTCGCTGATTGCCCTTGAAACCTGCCCCAGGAGCCTGGAACCGACACAGCACGTTCCCAGACTGTCCGTTACCTATTGATAGATAACATCCCCCAGCGGCCTGCAATTCTTGTTCCGTCAATAAGGGTACGCCCCAACCATCGCTCGGGACAACCGGAAGCCCCGTTTTCCCCTCATCTTGGTGCTGGTCGAAGTTGAGTACCGCAACCGCTCCCGGGCCGTGCACTTTAAACGCCTTCTTTATTGCATACAATCCCCATAGATATCCGCTGGTATGAAAACTGTTGCAATCACACACCGAGAATACCGGAAAACCAAGCGACTTCTCATTGCTGAGATCGCCAACAAATTTACGAAGCTCCGTTATTGGCACTCTCGATGATGAATTCGGAATATTCTTTAAGGTTCTATGCGTCACTAGCGGTGAGAGGTTCTTCTCCGCGGGTGATGACAAGGATGCAGTGCAAAAAAAGCCCCCTGCTGATGAGCCCGGCCCTAACTGTGCTGCTGTTTGGACCCGTTGCTTCGGCGTATACAGCTTGAATGCTTTAATGCCTTCGGCGTAGACTGGCGGTTTCTGCTGACTCAGCAAATACTTCCAGTCTTTGGCCGCAAGAACAGAGAGCGTGTTGTTGACGCGCCGCACATAATCTCGACAATCCCATTTCATGTAATCACCGAAATTGAGATACCTGGTACTCGGATCGTTCTCATTCCCGTCGTAATAGCAGATACTCCCGCTAAAGAACACGACCTTTGAGAAAGTCCATTGGCCTTGGGTATTTATTCTCCTACCTTTAGCCCCACGCTTTGCGTTAATAGAGCGCGTCTCTTTCCGTTGCGGTTGGGCTTTTTTGACTTCTTTTTGTTTCGGAAACCCGTCTCCCACCGGACGAGGCGGGACCACTGGTGAAGGTTTCCCGTTCGAGACTATGACTGGCGCCGGCGGTGCCTGCACTACGCCTGTCTTCGGTTTGGGTTGGGATTTGCCGGTCGGGGGTCTTTTCTTTAGAGGAGGACGTTGCTTGGTCGTTGGCCTCGGCGGTCGCTTCTTTACGTCGGTCTTCGATTTTGCTCGGGATGTCTCGGTTGGCTTTTTCTCTCGAACCGCCGATGGCTTCTTCACCTTCTCTTGCTTTCCCGGGCACTTGTGTTTATACCGCGCCGCAAAAGAACTGAACACCCCTCCGCATATGTCACACACGACATCAGCCATATTCTTCACCTCTTGGACTAAACGATCTTACAACACTCTGGAGAACGATTGATCTTTCACCCTCCGTGCTCCTCAAGGATTTTGTCTCGAGTGGTTTCATCGAGTTCGCCGGTCGGTTCCAGATCGTGCCGTTCCTGGATTACGCGAATCGCCTGCTCGAGCTCTTCGCTCTCTTCTCCATCGACCTCGCCGTCATAGAAACCCAGATTTCGCAGCCGTGCCTGCAGCCCGGAAATCTCAGTGATCGGGTCCAAGTCCCCCAGTTCAAGCTCATATTCGTCCTCGCCATCCGGGAAAGATATCTTTCCTGACATGGCACTCGGGGGAATCCAGACCTCGACCACCCCGTCGCCGTCACTTTTCCCCTCGGAACGGGAGCCATCGATCTCGAGAACATAGGCCTCATTGGCCCGTGGCTCATCATTGATCTTGAACTGAATGCGGAGGATTTCGGGGACGCCCTTCCTCCTGAAACGATGGCGCTGGTCGCTGGCGCAGGACTCTTCCTTGATCTCTTTGTCCTTTATGTACACCACGTCGCCCGGCAACAGGACGTTCGGGTCCTCCCGCTTCTCCTTCAGCTCGCTGTTTTCCGGGTCGTTCCAGATGGTGTCCGGGAAGAAACCATGCTCAAATGCGATGCTGGAGATGCAATCGCCCTGCTTGACCGTGTATTTCTTGTGCGCCATCAGACTTTCTGCCAGGCCTCTTTGTCGAGATCGGGAAAGCTCACCAAATAGTCGCCGCTCTCGAGATCCCCTTTATAGGCAAAGCCCATGTGGTCGAGTCTCCCCCTGGCCACAGGCTTTCCATCGGGCTTCGTGATCACATAGCTCAGGAAAGGAATGGGCTTGTCGTCCTCGCCCACCATTTCGATCTCGATCCACGCGGTCTCAGTCTCGGTCTCGACCTTCGTGACCGGCGCCGCCTCTGGCTCCGCCTCCGCTTTTGGTGACCACCGTGATCCATGTCCCAAGGTCATGGGACCGCGTTCCCGGGCCATCGTGAGACGCCCACTGGCCAACTCCCAGGCGACCATCTCCAGGATCCGGTGGTCGTTCCATTCGCCGACACCAAGACAGCGGTACCGTTCGGCGACCAGATCGCGTAGCGCTGACATGCCGAAGTAATCGCCATGAAATTGTCGTAGAAAACCAAGGGCGGAATCGGTACTGCGGAAGTCGCGCACGCCACGAGCACCGCGAGCTTCTGAGCAATCCAGAATCACATGATCGCCGGATGCCGTGTGTAGATCCCAAGCCATTTCACTTGCCTCGACGGGTTCGGAATCGTGCTGCGGCGCACGATGATGCTCAGGTCACAATCTCGGAATGCTCCCCGCCGGAGGCAAGCGCGAATCCTCGGCCGGATCGACCGTGACTGGATAATCGCTGCCCGCCTTCAAGCCGCAACGACCCGGCTGTCCGTGACAGATAGGAGATAATATCAGTGGGGTTTGAGATCAAGGAGCGCTTGGATAGGCGGCTTGCCGCCCGTGCGTGCGCCCTGCCATGAATGAGAGAGCCCCCAAGCGGGGCTTTGTTTGCCCGGCGAAACGCACGTACATTGCCCGGATGGGAACGGGGTTCGAAAGGGAGTGTGCCCCGACAACGGTGGAGTCGACAATCTGTCGTACAAAACAGCAGCCGTTCCCCAAAAGCCGCACACACGCAACGGGAGGCATCGCCATGAAACTCTTCACACGCCTGGTCCTGTTTTCGTTTCTCCTCGTAACCGCCGCAATCAGACCGGCGATCGCCGAATCCCCCGAAGCGATCCAGGAACAACGGGCCATCGGTGCGGTGACGGCAATCCAGGCGGGCGATGTCGACGCCCTGCTGGCGTACATGAACGCAAACTGGGTTCCAGCCAAGGAGGGAGATGATCGCGCATCCCGCTGGAATCAGATCGCGCGCACGCTCACCGAGCGGCATGCCGGGCTTGAAATTCTCGGTGTCGAGATCACCGAACCGTATCGTCTGACAATCGTCGCCGAGGACCCGGAGGGCGTCACCCTCAGTTTCGGTTTCGAGTTTGAGACCCAATCCCCCTATCGCGTCCTCGGCATGTCGATCGAAGCCGGCGACCGCGGGGGTCGCAGCGGCATCGAGCTGCCGCCGTTCGAGTTGCCGCCCGACGCCGATGAAAACACGATCATCGCGACACTCACCACCTGGT
>DATKYL010000452.1:0-3250 GCA_035528515.1 Acidobacteriota bacterium
ATGCTTTGATGAGATACGAGCGCACCGATTCGTGATTCGGTGCGACACGATCGACCATTTCCCAGTGTGAGAGAGCCTCGGCGAGATTCCCCGCTCGGAAGGCTTTCTGGCCTTCCTGATAGGCCTGCTCCACTTCCTTGCGTACCTCGGGATTGAGCGTACGCGCGACCACAACCGCTTCCGTCGTCTGCGGAACCGCGGGACGCGACATGTCTGTCCGGATCCTGACGCGCAGATCCTCGCACCACTGATGTCCGGGATAGAGCGCGAGAGCTGAATCGAGGTTGCTGAGAGCTGTCCGGTTGTGCCCGTGATCATGTGCATCTGCGGCCGCGGTGCGCCAGTGTTCGAATCGGACTCTCCGCACGGCCGATTGGACGGCGGCATTGTCGGGGGCATACTCGACCAGGGTCCGGGCCGCAGTCAGGGCTCGATCCACCTGACCGTAGCTCAGCAGTGAATCGATCTCCGTCAAGTGTCGCTGCAGCACCTCATCCGCGGAGGCGGTCTCGGCAATGGCCTCGTCCGCCTGCGCGAGCCACATAGCCGCCTGCTCGGAATCGGGCGACAGGTCCAGCGCCAGCGTGGCGAAGTAGCGTGCCGCCAGGTAGTCGGAGGCCTGATACTTCGCGTTCGCTGAATCGAGATACTCGGCAAACCGGAGCGACCGGGTTTGCGATTCCAAATTCGCGCGGGCCTCGTGGAGGAGCGCACTGATGCGCGTCGTGTCGGCGTCGGCCGAACCCGCCAGGAACAGGGCGCGATCAAGTCGCTGAATGGCCGCATCAAGATCGCCCTGGGCCAGCCGTTCCTCACCCTGGGCAACCAGATCGCGGATCAAGTCGTCGTTGCGGCTCTGGACCTGTTCGCTCATCAGGGTGGCGAATTCCGCTTCGCGACGTTCGGCGCGGCGTCGCCGCTTCTCGCTGACAGATGTCCCGAGGGCGGTGGAGATCGTGAACATATGGAGTGCGCCCAGGTCCCGACCCACCAGACCGTAGTCGAACCGCATCGACCCGTACACGAGTCCGGCGCCGATAGACGGATGACCGTCACGGAATCCGCTGCGCGCGAAGAAGCGATTCTTGAGGTCGACCTCAAGTCCGAGGGCAACGGCAGGACTGCGCGCCTCCGTCTTTCGGATGCAGGCCGACACGGTCGCGCCCGACGAGGATTCGAATCGGGGCGACAGATCCAGCGAGAACGCGCCGTCGAGCTGGTAGGGATACTGAACGCGCTCGCCGACCAGATTCATTGCCGGTCGGACGATATTGGCTCCGGTAACGGCCAGTGTGAGGCCGTGCAGCCACCCGGCGTGCAATGCCAGCCGACGACTAACGGAGAGATTGAGACCGGGCGAGGATGTCGCGCTGTAGTTGTCCAGATTGTGGTGTTCGAATGACAACGACAGCCCCAGATCGTATCCGGACACGGTGCGGCCATAGGCGAAGAACAAGCCCAGCCGGTCGTCGCGCGTCGTTCCCAGGAACGCGTTGTTCCCATCGCGCTGCTCGATACCGCCGATACCGAGACGCGCGACACCGACACCGAATGAGCCGAAGTCCAGCGTCGGAATCGCGAGACCCACGTATTGGTACGCCACATCCGATTCGTAAAGGCGACTGTGGAACACACTGAAGGTGTACCGGTCGGTTTGCGCCAAACGCGACGCGTTCCAGTAGGGGGCACCGGTGAAATCGCTCGTGGCGACGTTGGCTCCGCCGAGGGACAGCTCACGCGCGCCGACACCGAAGCTGAACGGCGATTCCGTACCGGTGTCGTCCGCCCGGGCGCACACAACGGCGGCCAGGACCACCAGCAATGCTATGGCAGTGACGCGTTTCATCGAACAATCGCTATCTTACGCCGATACTGCTCCACCGAGCCGGACGCGTACCGGGCTGTAATGCGACAGAAATACGTTCCGGGCATAACCATGAGCGACGCGTCGTTGAAACCGGCCCAGATATCCGCCTGATGAACTCCGGCAGGACGCGGCGCATCTTCGGCGATGGTGATCACCCGCTGACCCGTGATCGTGAAGATCTCGATGTCGACGGCTGCATCCCGATCGAGCACGTAGGCGATGGTCGTGATCTCGCCCCGTGCCGGATTGAACGGGTTTGGGTAATTGGTAAATGAGCGCTCCAGACCCGCGCCGCTGATCGAGAGATCCGGGCCGGCAAACGGGTATGACGCGCCCGCGATCACCGGCACCACCGTCGTACGAAGCTGCTCGTCAATCATGCGGACTGACGAGGCATCCTCGAAACGCAGGAGGTAGTTACCGAACGGGGCATCTGCCTTCACATCACCGACGATCGTCAGTGTATGATGCGTCCCGTGCCGGAGAACACACTCGTCACTCAGAAGGAACTCGATCCCGTCGGTGGGCAGCGCGTCATAGACACCGAACTCAACGTCGTCAATCAGCACCCGTAACTCGTCGAACACGGTGTTTACGGACAGCGCGCTGTCTCCGTCACCGGTCCGCACGCGCAGACCGGCGCGCAATGCGCGGAAGAGCACGTTGCCCCGGCGCGTCGGCGGATCGTAGTCGATTGCCGCCGCGAAGACGGTTACGTTCTCTTCTCCGCCGAAGGTGACGCGGGCGCCGCCGGATGCCGGTGCAATCGTCGGCTCGCCGGCGGGCAGGAAAAGGCTGATGATCGGCGAATACACCGGCGGCCAATGCGCGCACTCCGCTGCCGGCAACATTCCTGGCTGGTGAGTCGAATCCGAGACATCCCATAGTGAGACGGCCTTCAAATCACCCACCGCGAGGACGAAGCGATCGTAGGGTGAGTCTGCTTCGATGTCAGCGATCAGTTCGATCGTCACGTTGCCGCCGGGATCGAGGCGGATTCCCTCTTCGCCGAGATCGAAGACCACAGCACCCTGATAGAGCGGCAGGGATGACTGATACGCGACGGCATTCTGAGAAACACGATAGCCGACGCGATCGAATAGGGGCCGGGGATCGAGTCGAACATCGGCAGTGTCCTGAACGGCCATTTTGATCGACCGGATGGTTACGGCCGAATATCCTTCCGGCGCCGGATAGGTGCAGCTTATCGAGAACAGCCCGACCGAATCCTGCCCTCCCACCAGTGAGATGGGGATCACGCTGGCAAAGCACATCTCCACGTCGGATGCCGGCTCCTTCAGGAGCGCGAAGTCGGACAGCATCGGGAAGACCGTACCCAGCGGCAGGGCCGTAGGGTCGGAGACCGTTTCCAGAAGCGTCCCC
>DATKYL010000453.1:0-5811 GCA_035528515.1 Acidobacteriota bacterium
GTCACGATCCGGCGATGACACGGATTCCGACCGCGCCGGTCGGCATTTTCCGTTGCCTGCCGGTTGCGGCCGCCGCTCATTGTGATCCGTACCACCGGGGTGCCCGCCATGAGTTACGCCGCACGCCAACGACAGACCGACGCGCCCGGGTTCTTCTGGACCCCACCCGACCAGATCACGGACGACCGCGTGCGCCTCTTTGGTGACGAGGCGCGCCACGCGAAGACCGTCTGTCGTCTCGGTATTGGGGAACTGATTACCGTCGCCGACGGCGAGGGCAACGCGTACGACTGCGAGATCGAATCGGCCACGGCGCGCGAGGTCATCGCCCGCCCGGTGCGGTCGCACCGGCGTCTCGGTGAACCGCTCGCGCGGGTCACGGTGGCGGCTGCGGTCGGCAAACCCGCCAACTTCGATTGGATGGTCGAGAAGACGGTCGAACTGGGCGTGGCGCGCATCATCCCGATCCGGGCCGCGCGTTCGCCCGCGGGCATCGGCGGCGCCGACGCCGCGAAACGGCGTGTCCAGCGTTGGAACCGTCTCGGGTTGGGGGCGATGAAACAGTCGTTGCGGTCGGTACGGCCGCCGGTGGAGGCAATCCTCTCACCGGTTGAGTTGACGGCACGGTTCCGGGACTTTCGGCATGTCTGGCTGGCCGATGCCGACGGTGCGTGTCTTCCCGACCGCGCCGGGCCGGTGACAGGAGCGGTCCATGCCCTGGTCATTGTCGGTCCGGAAGCCGGTTTCACTGCGGACGAAAGGAAGCTGCTCACCGATGCGGGGGCCGAACGCCTGTCGCTGGGCGAACGGCGGCTGCGCGCCGAAACGGCATCGATCGCGGCGCTGACCCTGATTCTGCGGCACTTGGGTGATCTGTAGGGTGGGTCAAAGATCCTCGCGTAGCGGGGCTCCGCCCACCTCGGGCCTTTCAATAAGGTTGATGTTTCAGTGGATGTTGTGTGTGTTTGACCATGAGACCACCGGGAGAGTCTGAAGAGGAGAACAGGACGATGCATCGGTCATTACGAGGTCGGAGTTGTCCCCGATGCGGGAGCAGAGATCTGCAGCTGCAGGAAACACGGAGTGCTCGGGTGTTCCTCGTTGTGTGTCTCATCTGCGACCACGAATTCGAAGTGGGCGGTCACAGCGAGCGGCCGCGCGGCGCGAATCGGGATGGCAGCGTGGACTGGAAGGACGTCCACCGGCCGGAATCGCGGGGCGAACGTGACGATACCCGGGGGAAACAACCTTGATGGTCGCGGTGCCACAATGACCGGGAATCGTGGGGGGATTGCATGTTAAGGCGACGCAAAACCCAAGTGCTGCTTGCCGCTGCCCGGGAAGCTCGTTACGTGGGGTACTGGAAGGCGGAGGCCTGCTTGGTTAATCTGGCGGGTTGCTACGATTACCTCGACCTGCCGTACTATGTCTCGCAGGACCTCGAGGGCGCCGCAACGGCGATCTGGCCGACCTGCAAGGAAATGCTCGACGCGTACGTGCCGCCCCTGTTCTTGGAGAAGGCCCGGCTGGCGGACGTGCCGGTACCGAAGTACTATGTCAGCAATGGATACTACGAGCCGCCGGTCATCATCGACCCCGTCAACCCCTTCACCCTGAAAGGCCGCATCGTCCTGAAGCCCGGCCGCGAAGAGGCCACGGCTCGGTCCCTGACCCGCAATTTCACCTACGCCATCTGCTGTCAGGAGCTGCCGGCCGGCTGTCGGATTGCGCATTTCCGTTCGGTCCTCGGCTGGTCGACGGCGGCGCCCTACCGGTCGCCGGCGCGCGTCGTCTGGGAAGTGTTCCATATTCCCATCGCGCGCGTGCGGATTGTGAAGTGCACTGACGGATCGTCGCTGCTGAGTGACATCTCGCCGCTTCCCTTCGAAGAACTGGGTGTCCGGGAGGCGGACTACGTAGAGGAGCATATCGAGTGGGACAAATCGGCATTTATGTCGAGCGCTATACCGTCTCAGACTCTGGCGAAATGAATGCGCTGATGCGGTTTGTCCAAGTGGCGCGCAAGCTGGGCCACCGGGCCGACTTCTTCTTTCGGCCCGACATGGACAAGATCGCGCAGTACGACGCGGTGTTCATTCGGGCATTGACCGATCCTCTGAATTCCGCCTACGTGGCGGCGCGGACGGCGGAAATGAACGGTATCCGTGTCATCGACGATCCCGACTCGATACGCATCTGCTGCGATAAGGTCGACATGTACCGGCATCTGATGAATGGGGGCATCCCGATCCCCGATACGCGATTCATCGAACAGCAGGATCTGAGCCTCGATCTGGCCAAGGCGGTGCTGCGGGAACTGGGCCGCCCGGTGGTTCTCAAGGCGCCCAACAGCAGTTTCTCGATGCACGTCGATCGCGCCACGTCGCCCGAAGAAGTCGTGGCGCTGGCGCGACGGTATTTCCGACGCGCGGATCGCGTGATCGTCCAGCGCTTCGTGCACTCCACCTTCGACTGGCGGGTGGGAGTCCTGGGCGGCGAGCCCCTGTACGCGTGTCAGTACGTCATTCCGCGCAAATCGTGGAAGATACTCACCTACACACTGGACGGGCGGACGGTCTACGGATCGGTGAAGACGATTGCCCTGAAGAAAATGCCCGCCCAAGTGCTGGATACGGCGGTGCGGGCGGCGAACACGATCGGCCAGGGATTGTACGGGGTGGATCTCAAACAGATCGGCGACGACTACGTTGTCATCGAGGTCAACGACAATCCCACGATCGCCGCCGGCGAGGAAGACCGCGAGGACGGCTACCTGTATGAACGGCTGGTCGAGTTCCTGATGCGGTCATGAGGCAACTCTGATGCGTGGCGCCCGAATACGTCTGGGATCCGAACACGATCTCGATCACCTCGTGGCTCTCGAAGAAGCGGCCTTTGCCTCCGACCGTTTCAACGAAGCGCAGCTCGACTACCTGCTCACGCGGTCCAGTGCGACCGTCTTCGTGTCGACCCTCGACCAGAAAATCACCGGCGCCGCATACGTCTTATGGCGCAAAGCGCATCGCACGGCCCGTCTCTACAACATCGCCGTCGACCCCGCCTGCCAGGGTCGGGGGGCGGGTGCGCTCCTGCTCGATGAATGCGAACGCGAGGCCGCCCGCAGGGGATGCGAGCGCCTGACGCTCGAGGTGCGCCGCGACAACGTCGGCGCGATCCGCTTCTATGAGAACCACGGTTACGCGATCGTCCGTACGCTGAACGATTATTACGAGGATGGTTCCGCCGGCTACAAGATGGCCAAAGCCCTGCCCCGCACCGAACTCCATCATGTCCGATTGCGCGTGCCCTATTGGGCGCAGTCCCTCGATTTCACCTGTGGGCCGGCCAGCGTCATGATGGCGCTCAAGTACCATCTGCCGCAACGGGAACTCTCCCGCTCCCTCGAGATGAGACTGTGGAAGGAAGCCACCCTGATTTTCATGACCTCGGGGTTCGGCGGGACCAGCCCGTACGGGCTGGCGCTGGCGGCGGCGCGCCGTGGGCTGGACTGTCGCCTCGTGACCTCCAAAGAAGACCCGCCCTTCCTCCGCTCCGTCCGCAGCGAAGAAAAACGCGATGTGATCACGCTGGTCCACAACGATATGAAACAGGAGGCGTACGAAGAATCGGTGGCGAGTGCATCGTACGAATACAATTTCGAGGATATCGCCTCCGCCCTCTACCGCAATATGATTCCCGTCGTCCTGATCAGCACCCACCGCCTGACCGGCGATCGCGCGCCGCATTGGGTCGTCGTCACCGGCTTCGACGGTCGCAGTGTCTTCATCCACGATCCCGATAAGAAGTCGTACCGTCGCGGTGTCGCCCAACCCCGTCATCTCCGCCTCGACCGTGATGAGTTTATCCGCATGAGCCGCTACGGCAAAGAAGTGTACCGTTGCCTGGTCATGATCGGCCGGCCCCGGGGGAAACTGCGCCGCCGCCCCAAACCGTAAAGAGGGGATCACCGACGATCAACTCGGCGCAACGCAGGCGATCGTGGTGGCGGTTACCGCCGGAAAAATGCGGGTACAGTTGCGGGAAGCCCAGGCGTGAGGATAGGGACGCAGCCGCAGAGCGTGCGGGTGTGGCATGCCTCCGATGCGCGAGCGGGGCGAACGACAACCAAGCCATCATTAGGCGCCAAGTAGGCGACGTCCGATTTCAGACGCCTCGTCGATACGCACATCCGCCGCCGAAAAATCCGAACTGCGTGTCGTCATGCACGGAAACGCGATGACATGCATCCCCGCCGACTTGGCGGCACGGACGCCGAACTCCGTGTCCTCAATCGCGACACACGTGTCCGGTGGCAATCCGAGTTGGCGGGCAGCTTCGATGTAGATATCAGGGTATGGCTTCGGGCGGGCGACGTCCTCGCCGGAGACGACCACCTCGAAGCGCTCTTCCAGGCTGCCCTCCCGGAGTGTGTATTCGATGACACGACGCAACGCCGATGATGCCACCGCCAGACGATACCCACTCCCCGACAGACCGGCGATCAACTCCAGAATTCCGTCCCGCCAGGGCAGCCCGGCGGCGAGCAGATCGAGATAGATCTCCTTGCGACGGGTAATCAGGCGGTCGACCGCCCAGGGAAGGTCATGCCGTTCCTTGAGGACCTCCCACATGTGCCGGTCGGTCGAACCAAGGAACTCGGCGTTCGCCTCCTCCGAGAAGAGGAGGCCGAACTCACCCTCCATAAGCCGGACGGTTGATTCGTAATGGACCGGCTCCGAGTCAACCAGGACGCCGTCCATGTCGAAGACTACAGCCTCAAAGCGGAGTCGGCCTCCGGAGTGCGGTGTGTCGGCCATCAAATCGCGTTCTCCCAGTAAGACGCTTGTTGTCAATCTGTTAGCCGTGCGGGGGCTGGCTTGGCCCGGATTCTATGATACATGGCGGAAAGGGGCGAGGCACCGCGAAAAGTCAGGATGGGCAGATCGCCCCTTCCGATTCGAGCCCAGCCCTATACTGTCAACCCCCTGCCCCACAACAGAGTACGCAAATGCTGGTGGATGTGTCGGGGAGAGCACCAGGATACATTAACTCCACAAAAACTCTTAGACGGCCGGCCGGTTTTGATTGACACATCTTCGAAACCAGCGGTTATTGGGCTTGGGAGAGTGTCTCTGGACGCTCCCTGTAATTGTTGGGATAGAACAAATTCCTATATGGTGCAAACACTTAAATCGGGCAAGAGCCTTTGCGAAAGGGGTTGAACGTCTGAATGACCGGCGTTCGCGTACGTGACGATGAGTCTTTCGAACGTGCTTTGAAACGCTTCAAGAAAACGTGTGAGAAAGCGGGAATCTTATCCGACATCAAGAAGCACCAGCACTTCGAAAAACCGTCCGACCGGAAGAAGCGCAAACTGAACCAGGCGAAGCGTCGCCAACGTAAGAGACAGTATACTCGAAAGCCGTAAGCGGAGCTTCTGATCGAACTCCACAGCCGTGGACACGACACAGGCCACGGCCCGGCAACGGACAGCTTGATAGGGGGGGCAGACCGTCGGCAGGCTGTGCTGTAGCAAGCAGACAGTCTCGTGCCGACGCCCGCAAGTACGATCTTGAACGACATGTGACGGTGATCCGCCTGCTGCGGATCGCCGTTGCCGTTATATCAGGGGGGCGCTCAGCGTCCGGAGAACGGGCGCTTCGTGCTTAGGGCCAACAACCAAGACGATGTTTGCACGGACGTGCCGGTCTGAATATCGGGCTCGGTTCCCGGTCATGCCGGCTGGCCGTGATACTCTGTCCGGATCACGGGAGGGGGCATGAATCTCATTGACCTGGTTCTTCTGGTTGG
>DATKYL010000454.1:0-5033 GCA_035528515.1 Acidobacteriota bacterium
GGCCCAGGCAAGCCGCGATCACAGATCACGGCCACACAGCCTCCTTCCAAGGTACCGCACACCTCCTCAGTGTGCGGGCCAAGAAACTATTACCCATGTGACCGGTCCAATCTGTTACCTATGTGACCGGTTTGTACCATACATGACATGACGCCAGGCGAGGGCGCCTGGCGTCCACTCATCTGGGAAACAGCCATGGATGGCCCGGCGATGGTTAGGCTGCGGAACCCGGTCGCCGCAGGGGCCTATGCGGTTGATCGGCAACAAGTTACGACGATGAGGCGATAACGGCTGCGCAGGGGCAAGAATTCTGCAACATACCTTGTAATGCAGCGTATAGGGTATAGCAGTGTACGGCGTGAAAGGACGCACATGACCGGTAAGAAGAACAGCCCGCTGATCGTGAAATGGGAATCGCAGGTCCGGAAGGGGATGCTGGATTTCATCGTGCTGCTCTGCCTCGAGAAGCGGGAGTACTACGGCTATGAATTGGCCAGAGCCACCAAGACGACGGCGGAGTTGGACATCTCCGAGGGGACGATTTATCCCCTGCTGAATCGGCTGAAAAGCGAGGGACTCATCGCATCCCGGTGGGTCGAGATGGAGGCGGGGATTCCCCGGAAGTACTACAAGCTGACGGCCAAAGGCCGCGGTCTGCTTCCGGAGATGAAGGCCTCCTGGCAGCAACTCAGTGTGTCTCTGAAGCGCCTGATGGAGGACAATCGATGAACGTCGATAACCCGTTTACCGACCAGGTAACGCAGCGGATATGGGACCAGTTCTTCAGCCGGGTGCGCCGGATCTCCAGGTTTTTAGACGATGACGTGAAACGGGATCTGCTCCTCGAATTGCAGGGGCATCTTTTCGAGAGTTTCCGGGCGGAGGAGGGGCAAAACGAATCGGAACGATTGCTCAATGCCATCGACAGAATGGGCACTCCCGAGGTCTTCCTCAAACCGATGCTGGCCGACCGTTTCATTACGAGAGCGCAACGGACCATGAGCCTGAGGACCATCGTCCGGGGTCTCTACTATAACGCCTACCGCAGCGTTTCCATGGCATTCGCGTCAGTGCTGCTTGGGGTGGGGTATCTGTTTGTTTTTGGCCTCGTGGCGGTGGCGATACTGAAACCCATCTTCCCCAATAATGCCGGCCTGCTCTTCTTCGAGGACGGTTGTATCAGCGCCGGCTTCCGGGTTGGGGATAATCCCGTGTCGTCAGATCCGCTCGGGTTGTGGACGGTACCGATCGGGCTGGCGCTCGCTGCCCTGTTGTACGTCGGACTGACGAAATTCACGCGCATCCTGCGTCGACGCGCGGACGTTTAGAGAGACTCCGTGGAATGGACCGGCTCGCTGAACCTGTGGACTGTTACCTTGCATTACATTGTATTATGCGTAACAACTCTCTTAAGGATTGGAGGATAGTATGAAAACACGGCTCGTGATCCTGTCTTTGCTGGCGATCTCCGCAGCAGCCCTGCAAACATCCCGCGCGGCCGCGGCGGGTCTGCCCGCGTCGATTCCGCTCGAGGTGTTGTTCGGCAATCCCGTTCAGCAATCGGCCCAGATATCTCCGGACGGCGACGTGCTCGCCTTCCTGGCACCGTCTGCTGAGGGGGTCATGAACGTCTGGACCAGGGCGGTTGGGGAGAGCACCGCGACCATGATCACCGCCGAGCCACATCGCGGCATCCGGGAGTTTCATTGGGTTCCGGACAGCCGCCGGATCGTGTATCTCCAAGACAGTGACGGGGACGAGAACTACCACATCGTCCTGGTGGATCCGGCGACGGGAATGATCAGGGACCTGACACCGTTCAGCGGCGTGAAGGCAGTGAACCTCATCCTCGGCGCAGACCAGGTGCTGGTAGGCCTGAACCTCCGCAATCCCCAGTTGTTCGACATGTACCGGATCGATCTGGAAACCGGCGCGGTGACGCTGGATACCGAGAATCCCGGCGACGTGATCCATCTGCTGGGATATGAGTGGATCGCCGACGAGAACCTCGTCATACGGGCGATACGGGCCATGAATCTCAGCGAGGGCGGGTATATCCTGCGTGTCCGAGACGGCCGGGATGCCCCCTGGCGGGAGCTTCAGCGGTGGCCCTGGGACAGCTCGATCATGGATGGATTCGTCGCCGGGATCGCACCGGACGGGGCGGCACTCTACGTACTGTCCAGTCTGGGTTCCGACAAGCTGCGTCTGGTGACAATCGACATGTCCACCGGTCGGGAACTGGCGGTTGTGGCGGCGGATGATCGCTGCGACCTCTGGATCGAGAACATCCTCGTGCACCCGAGCCGCCGGACAATTCAGGCGGCGTCGTTCAGCTACATGATGCCGGAGTGGCAGGTGTACGACGAGGGAATCGCGGCAGACTTCGCCCGGCTTCGCGAAGGTCACCGGGGCCACTTCCGCGTCACCAGTCGCGACAAAGCGGATTCGAAATGGACCGTGACCTATGATGTGGATAATGGGCCGGCATCCAGCTTCCTGTTCGATCGGGAAACCCGGGAACTGAGGTTTCTGTTCGACGATCGCCCCGACCTGCTGGATTACACTCTCGCGGAGATGAAGCCGGTTGTCATCAAGGCGCGCGACGGGCTCGAGATGGTTTCGTATCTCACCCTTCCGGTCGGGCTTCCTCCGCACAACCTCCCCATGGTGCTGTACGTGCACGGTGGGCCGACCGCCAGGGATGAGTGGGGCTTTGAGCCGAGAGTACAACTTCTCGCCAACTGCGGCTATGCGGTTCTGCAGGTGAATTTCCGCGGAACGGTCGGGTTCGGGAAGAGGTTCGAGGTGATCGGCCACCAGCAACTTGGCGTGGGCAGCATGCAGAACGACCTGACCGACGCGGTCCGCTGGGCCATCAGGGAGGGAATCGCCGACTCCAATCGGATCGGCATCTTCGGGGGTTCCTACGGTGGCTACGCGACACTCGCCGGTCTCACGTTCACTCCCGGACTGTACTCCTGCGGCGCGGAGGCCTGCGGTCCGTCGAACGTCGCGACGTTTCTCGCGTCGGTTCCCGCCTACTGGGGACCGATGAAAGGGCTGATGGTGCAGTGGTTCGGCAATGCCGAAGAGGACACCGCCTACAATCAGACAGTGTCTCCGTTCTTCCACATTCAGAACATCCGGGCGCCCCTCTTAATCGGGCAGGGAGCGAATGACCCGCGCTGCAAGATGCAGGAATCAGACCAGATCGTAGAAGCGATGCGAAAGAGGAATCTCCCCGTCACCTATGTTGTGTACACCGATGAGGGGCACGGTTGGCGCAGACCGGAGAACAAGTTGGATTTCAACAGCCGCCTGGCGGAGTTCTTTGGCCAGCACCTGGGAGGACGGTTCTGGACGCATGAGCCTATCGAAGGGACATCGGCAGAGTTGCGCTGAGGCGGGTGGCCCGGTCTTCGCGGGGATAACGGATAGACCCAATCCCACTACGATATCGTTTGGGCGCTGATCACATGGCCGCTATCTTGGCGGGCCGCGCGAACAATCGCGCGCATGATGGGGGGTTGACGGCGTGTTCTTTACGATATTGCTGAGTGTCTGGACCGGTCTGCATCTCTACGTCTTCTGGCGCGTTGCCTCGGTACCGTTTGTCAAAGGACATCTCCCGCTTAAGATCCTGATCGCGTTTGCGGTTGTTCTGTATTCCAGCTTTATGGTGCCGTGGTTCTTTGATCGCGCGGGCACACATGCGATTACCAGGGCGCTTGAGCTGATCGGTGTGCACTGGCTGGGGATTCTCTTTCTTCTCTTCACCTGCTTGTTGGTCGTCGATATCGTCACCGGATTCGGATTTCTCTTCCGGAGTCATGCGCCCGAACTCCGAGGTCTGGCGCTGGCGGCCGGCGTCGCGCTGTCGCTGATTGCGTTTGTGCAGGGAATGCGCGCGCCGGTGGTGAACGATTATGACGTGCATATACGCAACCTGCCGCCGGAGGCGGACGGATTGGTGATCATCGGGATCTCCGATCTGCACCTGGGAACGATCCTGGGTGAACGGTGGCTGCGGGCGCGCGTCGATCAGGTCAACGCGCTCGGGCCGGACATGATCGTGTTGCTGGGCGATATCGTCGAAGGACACGGGCCCGCCGAATTGGATGCCGGTGTGCAGTCGACGATGCGCGATTTCCATGCGCCGCACGGTGTCTGGGGCGTGACCGGGAACCACGATCGTCACGGCAGTGACGGCGCCGTCGACCGTTTCTTCGCCGACGCCGGGGTCCGGATGTTGCGCAATGAGTCGGTCGAGGTGCTGCCCGGGTTCGTGGTTGCCGGCGTTGACGACCGCGGGTACACGCGTGAGACCGGCGACCGAGCCAAGCGTATCACGCAGGCGCTGGCCGACCGGCCGACCGATGCCGCGACGGTCTTCCTCTCACACCGCGCCGAGGATGTCGAGCAGGCGGCCGCGTCCGGAGTTGGCCTGATGCTGTCGGCTCACACACACAACGGCCAGATCTGGCCGTTCAACTACATTGTCGGCCGCACGTATAGGTTCATGGCGGGGCGATACGATATCGACGGGATGCCGATCATCGTCTGCCGCGGCACCGGAACCTGGGGGCCGCGGATGCGTCTGTGGGCGCCGGGTGAGATTTTGCGGGTGACGTTGCGGGCGCGGTGAAGGCGTCTTGGCAACCCTGAATACAACGAGGCAGAATCGAGGGTTGCGTTTTCCCCTCACCCCCCCGCCTATCGGCGGGGGACCTCTCCCCAGGGAGAGGAATCTATGTGGCGTCCCGCCACCCGGGGGCGGGTGGCGGGCACAGGATCGGGGGAAGGGCGTATGCAATGCGCCCCTACACATTACCCGTAGACAAACAGAAAGGGCCGGTCTTTCGAAGATCCCGCGAAGCGGGAAGACCGGTCCCTTGTATGTTGGCTTGCGTGTTTGGGGGCGATGTGAGATGGTGATCCGGACCGGGGTGACACTGTCCGGCCCCTAAGGCATAGGAACCTGGAACGTAGATGAGTGCTCCCGGTCCGGTCACACGGGATGATACGACACC
>DATKYL010000455.1:0-6085 GCA_035528515.1 Acidobacteriota bacterium
ATGACCGGAAAACCAGGGGGAATGAGATCCCCGAAAGAGCGACCTCGTTGACGACGTAGATGCCGAGTGTCTGGCCGGTCGCGGACAACGGCACGGTCTTGGATTCGATGACAACCGAACTGGCGGCCACGGCGGTCACGCTCGGGAGGACCACCAGGCCGAAGACGAGAATGGAATGTATGGCTCTCATTGGACTCCTCCCGGTTATTGGCTTGGGTAACCGTCGAAGACGAAGCAGGTGTCTGGAAGCGGGCCGCCACGAAACGTGTGATCAATGAGTCTTACCACATCAAGAACGTCGAGGACCCCATCACACATAACGTCAGCGTGGCCCGGATGCAGGCCCTGCAGGCCCGTGTCTCGGTAGATTTCGTTTACAGTCAGGACGACATCCAGGACGTTGTAAATGCCATCGTGATTCAGATCGCCCCGGGTCACAGAGATCAGAGCGCGCAGCGCGTCGACGCGACCATGGCCGTAATAGATGTCCTTGCCCGCATCACCGAGGTCCACACTCGACCTGTACAGGATGTCGCGGAGATGTTTCACGCGATCCGCGACATTCCTGAAATCGGGGCGGCGCGACAGCACGAGCGCCGCAACACCGGCGGCAAGGGGAGACGAGGCCGATGTGCCGCTGAACATGCAGGTATAGTCGTACGTTCCGGCCCAATTCAGACAGCACTCATCGAGGTAGTCACAGTGTCCCGTATTTGAGCCCGCGGTGCCTTCCAAATCCAGACTCCACAGCCCTACACCAGGCGCACACAAATCCAGCGAGTCCCCGGCCGGATACCCCTTCCCACGCGTGTCGGCAATGTCGGTCTTTCCCACGCCGATAACCCATTGGGAGTATCCAGGATAGGACATAGTGTCGTCATTCGCGCCGGCGGCAAAGAACACCGTCACGCCCGCGTGATACGCGACCTCGAGCACACTGTCCATCTGGGCGCTGAACATGCCCCCATTGACGCGCCAACTACACGTCAGAATGTCGGCAGGAGGGTCAGCCACCTGGTAGGTGTGTTTGATGCTCTGCATCTCAGTCCAATCGTCCGTTTCAAGACGTATGTCCTTGTACTTGATCGGCATGACCGTGCAGAGAGGAGCGAGGCCGCAAACCCCTGTGTTGTTGTTCAATCGCGCGGAAATCAGCCCGACGACGTTCGTGCCGTGAGCCCATAAGGCGAAATCGCTGTCATGGTCCGGCAGTCCGTCTTGCCATTCGTGAATGTCTGCGTCAAAGCCAGCGTAGTCCCACGGATCGCGGAAAGGGAGGCCCTCGAGATCGGGGTGGGTCCAGACGTATCCACTTCCACCGAAACCGAACTCGAAACCGTTGTCGATAACAGCTACCGTAACCTCCGGCGAACCTTGGGTGATCTCCCATGCCTTCTCCGAACCGAGATCAGCGCCCGGGTACGTCGCATTGCTGTGATGCCACTGCTGGGAGTAGTACTCATCGTTGGGTATCATTAGCTCCGTATCGCGTTGGCTGAAGTTCGGCTCTGCGTACAGGCAGACGCCGTCTTCGATGAGATCGAGGGAAACGCGGAGGGTATTGTCGCCCGATTGCGGTGTACAGCGAATGAGGTATGGCCACCCCGTGCTGTCCGGCGGCAGGACGAAGCTCAATCCCCGTGCGGTGTTGATCGAGTCAATCTGCGCGGCGGACCACTCCGGCCGATAGGTGACAATGATCTCGTCAGACATGCAGATGACATCGCCCGTCACCGTCCTGAAGCATGGATTGACGAACTCGACCTGAGGGAGACCACGGAGATCCTCAAGGAAGCTCTCCAAATCGCTGGCACCGGAGACACGATAGCGGTAGAAATCGGAGGCGATTGGTTCGGCGAAGTCTGAGAGGCTCAATTGCGAGACGAGATTGACCACATCCTGCGGCACCAAGTCGGAATAGGACCCGGCGATTCGCAGGGTGATCAAGGTGTCATCGGGTGTCAGCGGAAAGGTCGTGCCGTCACGGTAGTATTGGTAGTACTGGGCGGGGCTGTCGGCGGTCAGGCATAGGACAAGAACCCCGCAGCAGAGACTGCGGACCAATAATCGAAACATATTCAATCCTCCCGGGACCGGCTACGGCGCCGGTCCGATGGAAAGCCAGTACGGCAAATGCTGGAAGTCGTCGAAGAGTAAGTCGGTTATCTCGTGCTTCCTTGCATCAATGACGAAGACAGGACCGGTTGAGTACGTGATGTCTGAAGCGGCGACGTATGCCTTCCGACCATCTGGTGCAAACACAATTTCACGACCTGGGAGCGGCTTGGAGGGATTGTGGGCGTAGCCAAACATCGAGATGCTGTCGGTGACCGCGCCGGATACAGGATCGTGTGTGAAGATGTACCCCGAAATGATGGGCCACTCCACCAGACCCCGGTCCGTGCGCCACAGTTCCTTGCCATCTGGTGTAAACCGCAGATAGCCGAAGGCCGTCAGGACGCTTGTTTCCCAGATGAGTTGGCGCTCAGCGAGTGCGTAGCAGAAGAGCACAGCTCCATCTCGACTCCCGGCGAAGACGTAAACCCGGCTTCGATCCGGAGACAGCGTAAAACTACTGATGCTTATCGCCCGCTCCGGAAACGCATCGGCAAAATCCCAACGCTCATGCACTTCATGGTTGCGATAATCCCACGCGAGCAGCTCGAACCGGTACTCGTACAATTGAGGGCGGATAATCACGAATGCGTAGAGGAGGCCGCGTTGAATATCCACCTCTAACGGATCGAGCAGAAGGGGGTTTCCTTCAATCCTCACGGTGTCTGTCCGAACAAGTCCGAAATCAGGATAAGAGACGTACGAGATACAACTGTCTCGCACACCGAGGATCAAGTCCTCCTCGAGGGCCAGCGTAATGTAGTACGCGCCGCCGGGCAACTCGGTGATCAGCGACAGGTCGGCTGCATTGAACACTTCTGACGGCTCCGAAACCCGCTGTACCAGCACGTACTTGCCATCTGGTGTTGCCAGCGGTATCGACGCCGTGAAGATGCGGGGAGCCGTACTGTCCACGACCGAATCGTTCGCGACATCCACAGCGAACACGAGGTCCCCATCCCCCTCCATCCCGACGTAGAGCCGATATTGCTCCGGCTCGGGCTGTATTCCCCGCTCCGTGGTGCACGCCAGTGTCAGCCCAAGCGCCGCCAGCAAGAGAACTGCGGCCCTGTGGAGTGCCCGGTTCTGAATCCCGCCCATGACACTTCCTCCTTGAGTCGGCCCTCCGCGGGCCTTCGTTTCAATCTCGATTGCCTACCTCCTTTCAGAACATTGCGGTTTCGGACGTTTCTCGCCAGCGCTTCCTTGCCACGCCGGTTCGCTCAAATGGACTCATCCAATCCCTCGTCGTGTCTCACCTCCCTTCCTGTGCACACCCCTCCCACGCGCCGGGACGCCCGTTTCTGCGCCTTGGCTTGGGGATGCTTGACTACGCTGGCTGCGAGGACACGGGTGCTGACCAGCGTGTGTCCTCGTCGCGGCCCGACAAAGCTGGGCCGTCAGTCTGGTAGGTAGGGGCTCTCGGCTGTACGCTCGAACCCCGAGGGCTACTACTCTTCAATCCTCATCACACATGCCAGCACCAAATTTCGCCAGCAACTTGGGAAAAGAACGAAAAGCACGATTGGGGTTCCTCGAGGCACCACACAGTTGCCGGCCCCCGGTCGCCAATCGGCACATCACCTCCTTGCGCTCAGACAGCGTCACACCGCCCGAGCGGAAACTCGGTCCCAAGATTTCGCCCCCTCGAAGCAGATGGGTGAGGCTCCTCTGCTTCTTCAATTAACTACGCGTGAGTCAATCAACTCACTATGTTCGGCGGGTGGCCCTGACGCCCTCGTCAGGGCTCGCCTTGGTCGCGTTGCCGCCTATTGAGTGCAACGTCGATGGTAGCGATTCTCAATGGCACATCACGCCTCCCCGAACGAGGGCGTCAGGGCCACCCGGCCGGGCGCGGCGCACGATGGGTTTCCCTGCAGAAACCGCCCGCAGCCGATGGGGCTGCGGGCGGGTAGATTCATCGCAATGAAGACTACGTACTACTTGATAATGACGAGCTTCCCGATCTGAGCGCCGAGATGTGAATCCACGCGGTAGATGTAGATGCCGGATTCCACCGCCTGCGTGTTCCGCGACACGAGATCCCAGGAGATTTTGGATGAGTAGCTCGAGAGATTGGGATCGGGATGATGCAGCTCCCGGATCAAATCGCCGTCCAGGCTGTAGATGCGAATCGTCGCCGTGTCCGGAACGTTGATGAAGTGAATGCGGCGGTCGGCGTCGGTGATCGATCCGACGTCCTGCCCGAACGCCCCTTCGAAACCCTGCTCCGCATAACTGGTGCGCCGTCCGTCGGGGCCGACAAAGGAGATCTTGTACGGATTCGGGTAAACGGTGACCCGCACCGAGTCGCGATGGGTACCCCCCTCTTGCCAGAACTCATCCACGACGTCGGCGGAGTAAATCGGAATGCCGTCCACCCGGTTGTGACCCGGGGTTGTCTCCAGCGGTTCGAGGTTGTTGAACGGGTCGCCGAAATCGAAGGCTGTCACGGTGACGAAGTAGTGCTTCGATGCCAGCAGGTTCTTGAGTACGGCGCGGTAGACGCCGTACTGCAACGTATTATCGCCGACGATCGTATCGCGCACACCGATCTTCTGGATCACGTTCGGAGTCTTCTGGTCGCCGACGATTATCGTGTCGCCCTGGTTGAAGTCCTGCGGTGCGAAGTAGGCGCTCTTCTGAATCAACTGTCCGAACCGGTCTTCCTCGACGTAACAGTAGGCCAGATCCGGCGACGGCGTCGTGTAGTCGCGCGGGTCGAATGGGATCTCCGAATCGGCGCAGGTGTTGTCCTTGAAGACCTCGCGCCATTGTTCGATCGTCAGCGGGTGCGACGACACCTCCCAGATGTTGGCCCGCGGTTCGTAGGTGTAACGCCGCCAGTTCGTGACGTCCCAACTGGCCAGCAGGGAATAATCGTCGGCGCTGGGCTTGTCGTCGCGGGAGTTGCGTTCCGCGTAGTAGATCTTGTAGCCTTCGAAATCGCTCATGCGCTGGAGCGGGTCCACCGTCAATTCGGAGTTGGCCCCGGACCAGACGACCTCCAACTCGCCGGGTCGCGAAATCAGAACGAGATCCGACGCGCTCGGGCCCTGCGGCGGTTTGGGGCCGGTGAAATCCGGACAGCCGTCACCGGTATAATACGCCGTGTCGAAATCGGTCACCGGCTTGTAATACTCTCCGGCATAACCGTCGCCGTCGGTATCGACCCCGTAATTGTCGAATACAAAGCCGGCCCACCAGGAATTCGTCGCAAGGTCGGAGAAGTCGAGGTTGGCGATGAAGGGATAGGGGTCCGAGCACTCGAACTCGTTGTCGGGATACCGGTGTAGATCCTTGCCGCCAACGAAGGCGAACGTGAAATCGAGCGTCTCCCCGGGCGCGAAGAAGCCGACCGGACCGACCGACAGCACACTACGCTGATCGAGTCCGTCCGCCAGATTGCACGCTGTCAGTTGCGCCTGCGGCCCTGCCCACCCCTCGGCGGTAAAGTTTTGGGCAGAAAGGAGTTGGCCGTAGTCGATCTCGCCGTTGGACATATAGTGGTACTTGTTGCGATCCCCGGTGGGTGTTCCCCGTCCCCCATGACCCAGGTCCCTCAGGTCGGTGGCCCGACGCGGTCCCCAGTCGAGGATCGCGCTGCCGTCGGACGTCCACCAGTTGTAACTCGGACGCGTGCCTTTCGGTGCGCGCAGGATGCGCCAGCCGAAGACGCCGCGCGCCGAGACCCGCGGCCAGCTGTTGCCGTCCGGGTCGCCGTCGTTGTCGGCCGCCCAGGCGACATTCAGCGTGTCACGAAACTTCGGATCGACCGGATTGGGCCACGTGTCCAAGAATCCCGAGATGTCGTCGGCGAAGGGAGTCCCCCCGGCGAATTCGTAGTAGCAGTCGGCATCCTGGAACGCACCCAGATACAGGTCCTGGATCATATTCTCGCCGATATTCTCAAGGTGCAGGTCCACGATGACGAAATCGCGGGCGAAGTTGTCGGATGCCTGATGGGTAG
>DATKYL010000456.1:0-7027 GCA_035528515.1 Acidobacteriota bacterium
AGTCCGCCGCGGAACGCCACGTTCACGATCTTCACCACGTCCAAAACGTTGGTGTAGCCGCTGCAGTCCACGTCGGTACGCTCGTACGGACAGTCGTCGTCGAACACCGGCGACCCACCACGGAACGCCACGTTCACTGTCTGCACCACGTCCAGAACGTTCGTCACACCGTCGCACTGCGGATCGGCATGGCACGCACACTTGCAGAACACGTACGTATGATGCTGATCCACCCACGACCACGCCGAGTCAACCACGGCTTCCAGACCGCCGGCCAGCTTCGGACTCGAGGGGAAGGCGGCGTGCTGCAGCGTGTCGGAGACCCACGCCACCACATAGACCTCGGGATTGGCGCCGCTGGCGGCCAGCGTCCGGCCATGATCCAACTGCATCCACGTGTAGCAATCCTTGGCCGAATCGACATGTGCCGCCGGCTCCCAGACCGAGACGCCGGGACCACCGACAATCGTCCGGTAGAAGAACCGACTGTCGGGACGGACACCCACGGTGTTGTCGCGGTTGTCGCCGACTGCACCCTTGATCGGTGCTTGCACCAGCTTGAACGCGGCACCGCTCGCGTCACGTCCGCCCAGATACGAGATACCGCCCGAGTACCGCTGCGCGGACACGAGAGGAGTGGCCACATGGCCGATCGTGTCGTAGCCGTACTGGTAGATCAGGTTCTGTGCCTGCACGTAGTTACCGTGGTTCTCGACGCCCTGCTGGTAATCGTCCATATGGGCCGCCTCGACTACGTCGATATCCGCCCAGAGAGCGACCGCCACGTCGGACACCGGCGAAGCCGTCCGGTTCCACACGGTATACCTCGCGATCACGAAGTCGCCATAGACCGGATCCTGCGGGAAGAACCACGCGACCTTCGCCGCGAGCACCGAGTCGGGTGACAGCCCCTCGGCGTGCGTGTGCAGCTCGGACGACGCCTTCGCGAAGTCGTTGCCGGTCCCATACGCACTGGTGTCAATGATCAGATCGGTAACGGCGCGCAGCCCGCCCTGACCGGGATCGGGGCCGTCCGCGAAGCGGAAGAAGACGATCGTGTCGCCGGTTTCGGTCGGCTGGGGACCATACGCCAGCAACAGCGTCGCGTCGAAGATCGTGGAACTGGAGTCCACGAAGCGCCACAACCCGCCTTCGCCGTTCGCAGCGGCGAAGCGGGAGTTGCTGTTTACATCAAGCGACAACACGCCGGGGCTCGCCACCACAGTCTTCAGGACCTCGTCCTGCGGGCACTTGAAGTCAGTGACCACGAAGAACTCGATCGGGAACACGCGCGGGCTGGCCTTCGACGTGTCGTTGTGCGTCACCTGAATCTCACCGATGTACAAGGCCTCAGACAGAGCGGTGGCGTCCATCGTCACGTCACGGACAACATCCGCAGCACCGGCATCGATCACATAACCCGTCGCGCCGGAAACCGACAACCAGGCACTGCCCGCGGTCACCGTGACGTCGCCGTTCATGCTCTCGTTACCCAGGTTGAGAATCGTCAGCGTCTCCATGTTCACGGCGCCCGGATTCGCGTGGTATTCGCATTCCGGGACCGACGAGATGTAGGACGCGAAGTTCGGGGCAATGACCGGACAAACGTGCTCGGCGTCTGGCGTGCCGCCGGGCAGATTCAGGTACATCGCCCGGTTCATCGACCACGGGCCCTCATCAAAGGCACTGGCCTCGAAATCATAGATGTAGAAGATCTCGATGTCACTGACGTCACGTGCCATGGAGGACCAGGCCTCGGACGCGCATACCGAGTCGGCATTCCTTGAGGTACATTCCGGGGACTTGGTGTTGCTCAGGTTGGACGCCGGCGCCCACGTGTCGCCATTGCTGTTCGAAGCAGTCAGCCAGAGCTCGCCGTTCGCGTAGCCGAGCTGCGACATGTCCTGCTCCTCTGCCGAGGTCTCGCCGCCCAGCTTGATGAAACAGGCGTAGAGGTAGTCCTCGTTGTCCTCGGTGCCGCAGGGGGTCGCGCCGTCACCAACACCCAGCGAAATACCGCCGATGTTCAGCACACGGCCCCAGGTACCGTCGTTGTCGTAGTAGGTGATCTGGACGGTCCGGGAGGTGCCGCGGCTCTTGCTCCAGTGCTTCAAAGCGAGATGCTCGCTGCCCGTCCCGCGCTGCTCGGTGAAGAGAATGTGCACATCGCCGGCATGATCGTACGCCACCGAGGTCTCGATCCACGCATTCGGACCGGCCGCATCACTGTACGATGTGGCGAAGTTCTTGTTGGCCTCGCCCAGTTCGACTCCGCTCAGCCACCCGGCACCCGATGTGTGTGACTCACGGTAGGCAATGTTGTTAATTTGGTTGAAGCCGTCCGTTTGGTAGTTCGACGTGTAGGCGAGACAGACGTTGTCGGAACCGTCATCCGCGTCGATCGTCCAACTTATGTTGGTTGACGAGTCGACCAGGACCGGGCCTACCCACGCCGGCAGCGCATCGCCTTTGTTATAGCGATAGTACCACATCCGGTCGGAGGGAGTGGCATAACCGCTGCCGGCATCCACTGCGCCCATGCAAATGATGTGGGTGATGTCGGTGCTGTTGCCGCCGCCGTTCTGCTCGACACACATATCCGGCCACAACATCTCGACTTCATCCGGATACAAAGTCGGCTTGGTCAACTCCAGATCCGTATGCAGAGCGGAACCCTCGATCGGGAAAGTCAGGACCCAGGTCGAGTACGGGAAGTCAGCCTCGATGCGCTGGTGGAGGGCCAGGATGAACAGGTTGTTCCCGTCAACGTCACCGCGACAGAAGCCGCCGCGCGAGAACTCGCCCAGAGACACGGATACACCGTTGAATCCCTGGTTGGTCTGCCCGCTCACCTTGTCCCAGGAGTTATAGTTTACGTAGCGGTTTACATCATCGGCCGCCGTCGGGATGACGTCCCACATCGTCCAGGCGAAGTGGACCGTCTCGGAACCCGGGTTCGACGCCAGCTCGCGCCCGATCGAGGCATTGGCCTGCGAATCGTAGCTCGTGATGCCGATGGAAATCCCTGGTGCCGCCATCGTATCGGCATCGAGCACCGACAGGAAGCTCGCACCGGTCGCGATATCGTCAACCGCCGAGGGATTGTAGTCGCGTAACGTCTTCGGCTGATACGCGTCTTGCAGCGGGATGTTATTGAAGTCCCGCAATTGCTTGTACTCTGCCCAGCGGGCCAAAACACCCCGCCGTGCCATCTTCCGCTTCATCTCAAACTTGCGCAGGGTCTCCGGCGAGTCCACGGCCCATGCCGTGCTGCCGATCGCCCCAACAAGACAGAGCGTCGCGAAGATTCGGAAAAACCTCCCCGTCATTCTTGCCTCCTTAAAGAGAATCCCCAATTCTCGTCGCACACCCGATGATCATGTTCAGGGAATGCGAGCACATTTCCACCGTAATCCGGCGCTCGTGCATCCAGCCGGTCGTCTTCGGGGACGGCGGAACACCCCATTGGCTTTCCGCATTATTCTATCTGTTGTCGTCCCTCGCTATCACCTCCCGTCTCACCAGGTCGTGTTCAAGTGTCCGTCGTGTACTACATTATCCATAAAGCCAATGCTCTACCGGCTCAGCGGCAACGACTTGTCGTCACCAAACAACGATGGTCTTTCGGTCCACGTTCGCGGCGGCCGGCACGCTGACAAACCGGTTGCCTATGCAACCACACGTGCCACCCGTGAGAGGTAGTGCCTCACTCGCGGTAAAGGGGTCTTTACACCAAAACTGCGGGGCTTTCAGAGCATTCTGTCGGGTCGCATGTCTACCAGCCCCCGATCCGGAGGCTGCCTCCCCACAGCCTCTACCAAGTTCGCTCATTGCAGCAATATGTCAACACAAAACTGCACCCCGATCATTCGACCACTCCCCCTTCCAGGTGAGTGTCTCGCAAGCAGTTCCAGGTCCCGGCCCGACGCACCCCGCCGAGCGCCATCCCAAGCCCCTGTCCCGCAACGCATTACAAGCGCATCCTACCCCGCAGGGACGGCATGACGGCTCCCCGGACCTTGGCGCCGGACGGGACGGGCCCCTCAGCAATTCCTCTCCCGAACAAATTGACAGATCGCCGTCATAAAGACGACGGGATGCTCCGAGGGAGCATCCCGTCTGGTGTAGGGGCCTCCACCTCCAAATGCCGTGCAGGATGGGGCTTGGAGGTCGGCGTCCACCACCAGGGGCCAGCCGGGCGGCCGGCCCCTTGTTATCGAATCAGATCACTGGCACCCGTCGCAGAACTGCGACTCCGGCAGTCCGCCGCGGAACGCCACGTTCACGATCTTCACCACGTCCAAAACGTTGGTGTAGCCGCTGCAGTCCACGTCGGTACGCTCGTACGGACAGTCGTCGTCGAACACCGGCGACCCACCACGGAACGCCACGTTCACCGTCTGCACTACGTCCAGAACGTTCGTGACACCGTCGCACTGCGGATCGGCATGGCACGCACACTTGCAGAACACGTACTTGCCATTCCAATCCGCCCACGACCAGGCCGAGTCTACGACCTCAGCCAAGCCGCCGGCCAGCTTCGGCGTCATGCTGTAGGCGTCGTGCTGCAGCGTGTCGGACAGCAACGCCACGATGTAGACCTCAGGACTGGCGCCGCTGGCGGCCAGCGTCCGGCCCTGATCCAGCGTGATCCATGTGTAACAGTCCTTGGCCGAATCCGCATGCGGCGAGGGTTCCCAGACCGAAACCCCGGGGCCGCCAACCAGCGTTCTGTAGAACAAGGGGCTGTTCGGCCGTCCGGCAAGGGTGTTGTCACGGTTATCGCCGACCCCACCACGGAGTGGCGCCTGGACCAGCTTGAACGCGGCGCCGGTCGCGTCACGTCCGGCCAGATACGAGATACCGCCCGAATACCGTTCCGTCGAATTCAGATGATTGGCGGGAACGTGGCCAACAGTATCGTAGCCGTACTGGTAGATCAGGTTCTGCGCTTGCACGTAGTTGCCGTGGTTGCCGACGCCGTCCTGAATGTTGGCCAGGCGCGACGCGCATGTGACATCAAGGTCGGTCCAGATGCCGACCAGCACGTCGTCGATCGGTGTGGCCAGACGGTTGGACACCTTGTACTTCGCAATCACGAAGTCACCGTAGACCGGATTCTGCGGGAAGAACCACTCGACCCTGACCTTCGTCACCGAATCCGCCGTCGTCATATAGGCCGACGCCTTCGCGAACCCGTTGCCGGTCCCGTAGGCCATGGTATCGATCTTCAGATCGGTAAGCGCCCGCCAGCCATACTGACCCGGATCGTTCCCGTCGAAGAACCGGTGGTAGACGATCGTATCCGGATCCTGGGTACCGTGCGCCAACAGCAGCGACGCGTCGAAGACCGTGGAACTGGAGTCCACAAAGCGCCACAAAGTACCCTCGTCGCTCTGGGCACCGAAACGGGCATTGCTGAGCACCTCAAGCGACAGGACGCCGGGGCTCGCCACCGCAGTCTTCAGGACCTCGTCCTGCGGGCACTTGAAATCCGTGACCACGAAAAACTCGATCGGGAAGCTGCGCGGGCTGACCTTGGAGGTGTCGTTGTGGGTGATCTGAATCTCGCCGACGTACAAATCCTCCGCCAGACCGACCGCGCTCATCGTCACGTCCATGACAATATCGTCGCCACCGGCCGGGATCGTGTAATCGCCCGGCAGAGAGACCGTCAGCCAGGGATCGCCCGCGGTGACCGAGACGTTACCCTCCATGTAGTCGTTGCCGACGTTCAGAATCGTGAGCGTCTCCAAGTTCACGCCGCCCGGATCGGCATGGTACTCGCATTCGGGCTCGTAGGTAATGAAGGACGCGAAGTTCGGAGCAATAATCGGGCAGATGTAGTCGGCATTGACCCCACCGCCCGGGAAGTTGAGATACATCACCCGACCGACCGCCCACGGAGCATCCGAGAACGATCCGGCCTCGAAGTCCTGGATGTAGAGGATCTCGATATCCGATACATCGCGGGCGATCGTACCCCACGCCTCAGAAGCGCACACCGAATCGGGATTCCGCGAGGTGCACTCCGGCGTCTTGGTATTGGTCAGGTTGATCGGCGGCGCCCAGGTAAAGCCGCCGCTGTTTGAGGCGGTCAGCCACAGTTCGGAGTTGTCGAAGCCGAGCTGGGACATGTCGTCTTCCTCAGCCGAGGTCTCACCACCGAGCTTCGAGAACATGGCGTACAGGTAGTTCTCGTTGGTCTCGGCACCGCCCTTACACTGCGAGGTGCCGTCGCCGACACCGATTGAAATGTGACCGATGTTCAAGGTGCGCAGCCAGGTCCCGTCATTGTCGTAGTACGCGATCGCCACCGGGCGCACGGTACCGCGGGACTTGCTCCAATGCCGCAGCGCCAGATGCTCGGATACGTTGGCGATCCGCTGCTCCGTAAAGAGGATATGGAGATCGCCGCTAAGGTCGTACGCGACCGACGTCTCGGTCCAGGCCTGCGGACCCGACGCAACGCTGTATGAGGTGACGAAGTTCTTGTTCGACGGACCCAGCTCGACGCCGGTAATCCACCCGGCCCCCGAGGTCTGCGACTCGCGATAGGCAATGTTGTTCAAGCCGTTGAACCCGTCGGTGGTGTAGTTCGAGTGAAACGCGAGGGCGACATTGTCCGAGTTGTCATCGGCGTCGAGCGTGTACCCGAGAGTGGTGCTGGAGTCAACCAGCACCGGACCTTCCCAGGCCGGGACTGCGGCACCGTCGTCATAACGCCAGTACCAGATCCGGTTGGAGGGGGTCGCCAGACCGCCGCCGGCGTCCTCACCACCAAGGCTGACGATGTGCCAGATGTCGGTTGAGGCATCTTTCACGCCGCCGTTCTGCTCGATCGCCACGTCGGTCCACAACCCCTGAATCTCGCCGATACCCATGCCGAGATTCTTGTCGAGGTGCAGCGACGAGCCCTCGATCGGGAGGAGCAGATGCCAGGCCGTGTATTGGAAACCGGTCTCGATCCGCTGGTGTATCGACACGTGGGCGAGGTTGTCACCGTCCACGTCGATATGCGGATAAC
>DATKYL010000457.1:0-5625 GCA_035528515.1 Acidobacteriota bacterium
TTCTCAAGATCGGAGGTGCGCTTCGAGTCCTGGTCGACTTTGACCGATATTTTCGAGCCGATCGTTCCCTCGACGGTGAATTTCGAGATCTGTTCCATCGAGAGAGAAGGGAACTTGCTCTGCCGCACGGTGGCGGTGCTCGCCTTGTCGGTCCATTGCGAGCGACCACTAAAGAGGATTTTGCGGTAGCCGGAGACCTTGAGCCCGGCGCCGCCTTCACCAACGATGCTCTCCACTGCTGAGGGGAGCGCGAGTCCGATTCTCAGCTCACCGCGGCGCTGGAGTTCGGTCTTGCCCAGAAGCGCGTTGATGCTTGAGTTCCACCCGCTCTTGACGCGGTCGAGGTCCCGGAAGCTGCGATAGGTTTCCAGATCGAGTGAGTCGGCGCGGGCAACGAAACGGGAGTCGAGATCAAGAGCCCAGGGTGAGATTTCGATCTGCTTCGTCCGCAGGTCGGGCCGGAAGCCAAAATCGGCCTTGAACGTGGTGATCGTATCTTTGACGGGTGGTTTGACGGAGAACTGCCAGCGAGGTTCACCCTCGGGGGGAATCTTGATCCCCGGTTCGGCGGCGGCGGGGACAGCGGCAGCCAAACACAGACAGGCCCATACTGCTGCCCACGCAACAGGGTGCGCCTGTGATTTGACTCTTCGATTGTGCCCTTCGGGGTGCCGCACGCGCAACCGCCTGTGAGGGTTTCCACTAATCAGTCGATATCGTCGATAGGCTCTCCTTTACTTTTTCGGTTCAACGGCTCGCGAAGAGAATCAAAAAGCAAACCTGATGCCGCGCCGCCACCAAAATATACGTTCTCTCCCCGCAATTGGCAATGGCCTGCGCGACAGCGGATTCGGGCAGGTCCCGGTATGCACCCGGGGAATGTCGGGCGCGCTGGGACATCCGTTCGCGACCAGAATCAGAGCGGTTCGCCCAAAAATCTGACCTCACTCTGCAACTCGATTCCATATCGGGCACGAACACGCGCCTTCATCTGCGCCGCCAGTTCGAGGACATCGGCCGCGGTGGCGCCTCCCCGGTTAATGATGACATTGGCGTGCCTCGGGTAGACCGCCGCCCCCCCGACATTAAGCGACTTGGCCCCAACGGCTTCCAGGAGTTGTCCGGCGGGGATTTTACCATGCTCGGCGGATGAATCCTCGATGTTCTTGAAATAGGATCCCGCCGAGGGCTCGGTGGACGGGAGCTTGGTGGCCCGGACGGCAAGGATGCGGTCGATTTCCGCGCCGATGGCACCCGGATCGCCCGGGGCGAGTCTGACCTCGCAGGAGAGAACCAGCCACTTTCGGGCGTCGCAGGCTGACAGCCGGTAGGCAAAGCCCATCTGCGCGGGGCCGACACGCCGCACCTCGTCTTGCTCACTCAGAATCTCCACCCAGGCCAGAATGTCGGCCATCGACTTCCCATAGGCACCCGCGTTGCCGAATATCGCGCCGCCCACGGTGCCGAATATGCCGGCCGCGAATTCCAGGCCCGTCAATGCTTCTACACGAGTGCGTTCGACCAGATCCGAGAGTTTCGCACCGGCTTCGGCGAAAAGACTGTCATCCCGGCGTTCAATGGCGGCGGCCCGGTTGTGAATGACCAGGCCGCGGATCCCCTTATCGGAGATCAGGACATTCGAACCGTCGCCGAGCAGGAGAAAGGGCACGCCAGCCTGTCTGGCAGTACGGACTGCTCCGATCAGTTGCGTGGTGGTCTCGGCCGGGTAATACCATTCGGCGGGTCCCCCGATTTTCAGAGTGGTATACGGCGCCAATCGTTCATTGGCGCGCAGGCGGTCACGCAGCGGGACCGTCCACTCGGGCTCCCGGCTCGGGCTGTTGTTCTCAGAGTGTTCCACGACGGTTCACGGGGTTGGGCGGCAACGACCGGCTCAGTCAGATCGGGCCGACGCGCTGTGCGGCGATGACACCCCCCATCGGTTCATACCGGCGGCATGCCGATTCGATCCCTGACGTCAGGCGTTCACGCGGGTTTCTCTTCATCGTCGGTTTCGCTCGGTGCGTCGGACCCGGCGGCGTCCGGTGGTTGATCGGATGCCGGGGCGGTGGGTTCCTCTTTGTCCTTGGCCGCTTCGGTCTCTGGTGGACGTTCGGTCTCATCGACGTAGTTCAGGCGCAACTCGTAGAGGACATGATCGAGGTAGCGTCTCTCGTCGTCGGTCAGGTTGCCGGCGGTCTTGCGCTGCAACATGGCCAGCAGGTCGATCGTCTGTTGCGCCGAATCGAGATCGCGTTCGACCTTGCCGGTTACAGGGTTCATGATCTTTCCCATCTGCAGCATGGCCGCCGACTGGAAAGACACGATCAACTGAATCAACAGAGCGTCCGTTTCGGGCATCGCAGTTTCGCCTCCGTGGAGGGTTCCGGGTCGCCGGCCAGCACGGGATCGCTGAGCCGCGGTTCGATGGTGAGTCGGGTGGCCGACATTGTCAAGCACTCTCGGGAGTTGCAGGATGAGCCGGGGGCTGCCACACGGCGGGGACTGCGTGATCAGCCCATGCTGAAGTAGTCTTCCTGCCGACCGGACCGCCGGTCCCATTCCCGCCACATCGATCGCCGTACGGGATCGTCGCGTTCGGGAGGACTCTCGGCGGCGGCGGCGAAGGCCGCCTTGCGTGCCGGTTCAATCAGGGCGGCATCCTGGATGAGGTGCGCGACGCGGAACTCGGGGAGGCCGTGCTGCCGTGTACCCAGAAGCTCGCCGGGGCCACGCAGACGCAGGTCGGCTTCGGCGATGACGAATCCGTCGTTCGTATCGCACATCGCGGCCAGACGCTCCCGGGCGGTCTCGGTCGGACGTCCGCCGAGCATGAGGACGCAGATCGAGCGACCCGGTCCCCGGCCGATACGGCCGCGCAACTGGTGCAACTGGGACAAGCCGAATCGTTCGGCGTTCTCGATCACCATCAACCGCGCGTCGGGCGCATCGACACCGACTTCGATCACGGTGGTCGCCACCAGAACATCCAGACGGCCGTCGTAGAACTGCTCCATGACCGCCTTTCGGTCGGCGGCCCGCGTGCGTCCGTGCACGAGGCCGACCTGGCGATCGGGGAAGCGGTGTTTCAGCTCGGTGAAGCCCGCCTCGGCAGCCTTGAGGTCGACCTTTTCCGATTCGGCCACCAGCGGATAGACGATGTAGACCAAATCGCCGTCGGCGGTCGCGTTGCGGATATAGTCGTAGATCTTGTCGCGGGCTTCTTCGGTGCGCCAGACGGTGCGGGTGGTTCCCTTCCGGGGCGGCATCTCATCGATGACCGAGACATCGAGGTCGCCGTACAGCGTCAGCGCCAGGGTTCGCGGGATCGGGGTCGCGGTCATTACCAGCAGATCGGGACGGCGCCCGGCCGCAACGAGGCGGGCGCGCTGGGCGACGCCGAAGCGGTGCTGCTCGTCGATCACGGCGAAGGCGAGGTCGGCGTAGTTGACCGTTTCGGACAGCAGGGCGTGGGTGCCGACGATGATCCCGGCCTCGCCCGCGGCGATGGCGGCCATAACGGCGCGTCGCTCCGGCGCGGGGAGGGAGCCGGTCAGCAGTGCGGTGGTCACACCGGCGGGCTCGAACAAGGAGCGCAGCGTCCGATAATGCTGCTCGGCCAGGATCTCGGTGGGCACCAGAAGCGCCGCCTGCGACCCACTTTCGACCCAGTGGGCCATGGCGAGCGCGGCGACAATGGTCTTGCCCGAGCCGACGTCGCCCTGCAGCAGCCGGCGCATCGGTGACGGGCTCGCGAGATCGGCGGTGATCTCGTCCAGGACGCGCCTCTGCGCCCCGGTAAGAGACCAGGGGAGCATTTTGGTGAGCATCCCGGCAAGCTTCCCCGACGCGCGGCAGGAACGTCCGTCCTGACGCTGTGTCAACGCCGCCCGCCGCCGAGCCAGGGACAGCTCGAAGAAGAAGAATTCATCGAATGCCAGACGACGCCGGGCGCGGTCCGCCTGTTCGAGTGAGTCAGGGAAATGGGCCTGGGCGAGCGCCTCGTTGAGAGGCGGCAGATCGAGCGGCTGAATGATCGTGTCCGGGAGGTAATCGGCGTCGGTCGTCCGGTATTCATCGATCACCGGCTTGATGATCCGCCGCAGGGCGCGGGATTCCAGCCCGGCGGCGCGCCAAGCCTCCCCGGAAGGATAGATGGGGATGATGCGACCGGTGTGGGTGAGATCGTCGGCATCCCATTCCTCGAGGAACTCGCACTCGGGGTGGACCATCTGGCAGCCGTCGTACCAGCCAACCTCGCCCGAGACCGCGACCAGGACGTCGCGTTTGAGGGTCTTCTGCAGATAGCGCCAGCCGGCGAACCAGATCAGCGCGAGCTGCCCGGTGCCGTCGTCGATAACGACCTCAAAGCGGGACTTACGCCCCTTGAGCACGCCGGCAGTGCGCACGGCACCGACCACCGTGACCGTCTCCCCCGCCGACAAGCGGCCGATCGGGACAATGTGAGAGCGGTCGAGATAGCGGCGGGGGAGATTCAGAAGCAGATCGGCCACCGTCTCGATCCCGAGTTTCGCCAGCGCCTGGGCGCGTCGGGGGCCGACACCCTTGAGATATTGCACCGGCCGGGTCCAGAACCCGACGGTGGCCGTATCCGAATGGGATTCCGATGCCGTCATCGCCGCGCCATACGCTCCATCGTCGGACACGATAGGCTCTGTCGTGTACGGGGGATATCAGAAAATCGCGGTGCGGGCCAAACGTGCACGGGCGGAGCGGCAATCCGCTCCGCCCGTCGGTCGCAGGAGTCCTGGTTCCTTTACCGCAGGTCCTCGCCTGCCGGAACATGCTCGGTGCGTCCGAGATGCTTACGGACGAAGGCGGGGACCTCGATGTTGTCGGCTTCTTCGGCTGAGAGCCGCGGTTGTGTCAGAACGGAATCGTCGCCCATCGTCAGTCCGGCGATCCGATTGGCGCTCGACGGCGCGTCGGTCACGAACATGTCGAGGGAGGCGGCGGCACCTCGCAGCCGGTTGGTCGTGCTGATCCGTATCTGCCGTTCCTGTTCGTGCGGACGACGGCGCGGCGGCCCGAAGCCGGTCGCGATCACCGTCACGCGGATATCATTTTTCATGTTGGGATCGATCACGGCGCCGAAGATGATGTTGGCATCTTCGCCGGCGGCTTCGGTAATCACCGAGGAGGCTTCGTTCACGTCGTACAGGGTGAGATCGGGGCCGCCGGTGATGTTGACGAGCACGCCCCGTGCCCCCGAGATCGAGACATCCTCTAAGAGCGGCGACTGGATGGCGGCGCGCGCGGCGGCGGCGGCGTTGCCGTCGACGTCGCTGGTGCCGGTCCCCATGATCGCGTCGCCCATCTCCCTCATCACCGTACGCACGTCGGCGAAGTCGCAGTTGATGAGCCCAGGGATGGTGACCAGATCCGCGATACCCTTGGTCGCCTGGTGCAGGGTCTCGTCGCAGATGTAGAAAGCGTCGGTCAGGCGGGTGGTTTTCTCCACAACGGTGAGGAGGCGCTGATTGGGGATGCAGATCAGCGTATCGACCTTCTCTTTGAGTTCGGCGATCCCCTCGTCGGCGCGTTCGCTGCGGCGGCGACCTTCGAAATCGAAGGGTCGGGTGACGACGGCGACGGTGAGCGCGC
>DATKYL010000458.1:0-5121 GCA_035528515.1 Acidobacteriota bacterium
ATGTCCCGGCCGGGACCACGGTTCTCCAGGCGGCCGAGCAGTTGGGGATTTTCATCCCGCACTACTGCTATCATCCCGGCCTCTCGATCGCCGGATCGTGCCGCATGTGCCTCGTCGAGATCGAAAAGGCGCCAAAGCTGCAGATCGCCTGCTACACGGTGGTGACTGAGGGGATGGTCGTCCGGACCGATACCGAAAAGGTCACGGTCGCGCGCCAGGCGATGCTTGAATTCCTTCTGGCGAACCACCCGCTCGACTGCCCGGTCTGCGATCAGGCGGGGGAGTGCAAGCTGCAGCAGTATTACATGGACTACGGCCGCTATGACTCCGCCGTTCTCGAAGACAAGCATAAGAAACACAAGGCCCTCCCGATCGGGCCGCACATCATCCTCGATTCGGAGCGCTGCATTCTCTGTTCGCGTTGTGTGCGCTTCGTCGATGAGATTACGCGCACCCACGAGTTGGGGATTTTCGAGCGCGGCTCGCATTCGGAACTTCTGCCGGTCCACGGCACCACGGTCGACAATCCGTATTCGGGGTGCCTCGCCGACATCTGCCCGGTGGGGGCGCTCACCGACCGCGATTTCCGTTTCAAGGTGCGGGTCTGGTACCTGGAGCAGACGCCGTCGGTGTGTCACGGCTGCGTGCGGGGGTGCTCGATTGAGATTCACACCAATCGCCGCCGCTCGCATCACAACGACGGCAAGCTGATCGCCCGCTACAAACCCCGTTTCAACCCGGAGGTCAACGGCCACTGGATCTGTGACGCGGGGCGGTATTCATACAAGACGATTGAATCCGACGACCGGCTGCGGCAGCCCGTGATCCGTGAATCGGGCGGCGACCCGGCGCCGGTGGCGTGGGAGACGGCGCTGGCGCGGATCGACGAGGTAGTCACACGCTGCGTGGCGGAATCCGGCGCCGATTCCGTGGCGGTGGTGGCTACCCCTGGCCTGTCCAACGAGGAATTGTGGGCGGTGCGACGTCTATTGGTCGACGGAATGAAGGTGCGGCGTCTCGGTTATCGTCTGCCGCCCGACCCGCGGGGCGTCGAGGACGATCTCCTGCGGCGGGCGGACACGTTCCCGAATTCGTTCGGCGCCCACAAGATTCTCGGCCCCGCGACCTCGGCCGACACGACGGTCGACAGTCTTTTGGTCGCCGGCGGTGATCCGCCGATTCGCGTGCTGTTCGTGATCGGCGGAGGATTGCCGGGACGATTCGGGGATGACCTGCTCCGTCAGAAACTGTCCGGAATCGAGTTTGTTGTCGCGCTGCAGACCCATCGCTCGGTCGTCACGGATGCGGCGACGGTGGTGTTGCCGGTGGCGACATACGCGGAGACCGATGGTTCAGTCTGCAACTTTGAAGGTCAGATCCAACGGTATTGGGCGGCCATGCCGCCCGTGGGAGACAGCCGGGCGCTGCTGGCGGCGATCGCCGATCTGGCCGCCCGCTGGGATGTCCGGTCGGCACCTCGCGACGCCGGAGCCTGTTTCGCCGAGTTGGCTGGGAAGATTGCCTGGTTTGCGGGGTTGACACACGAGGCGCTCGGCGACAACGGTGTGAATCCGTCGCGTCGCGTCGCGCCGGCGCCCTCGACGGCATAGACGATGGATACGATGCTGACCATAGGCGTGGCACTGGGCAAGACGGCGTTTATCATCCTGTTCGTTCTCTCCCTGGCCGCTGTCCTGACCTGGGTGGAGCGCAAGCAGTCGGCGGTCATGCAGGACCGTATCGGTGCCAACCGCGCGTCGATCTTCGGCCTGCGGTTGTGGGGGTTGTTTCACATCATCGCCGATTCGGTCAAGATGTTCACCAAGGAAGACTTCACCCCCGATACGCCGCATCGTTTCCTGCACGCGACCGCGCCGGTGATCGCGATTTTCCTGGCGTTGGTCGCCTTTGCGGTCATCCCCTTCGGCAACGCCATCACCATCGCCGGTCATACGATTTCCCTGCAGGTCGTCGACCTGAACGTGGGGCTGCTCTATCTGTTCGCGATGGGATCGGTGGCGGTGTACGGTGTGGTCCTGGCGGGGTGGTCGTCGAACAACAACTACGCGCTGCTCGGCAGTGTCCGCGCTTCGGCGCAGATGATCTCGTATGAGATCACGATCGGTCTCACGCTGGTCGGGCTGATCATGATTTACCAGACGCTCTCGCTGGTCGAGATTGTCCAGGCGCAGGGCGGCCTCTTATTCGGCTTTCTCCCGGCGTGGGGTGTTTTTCTGCAGCCCGTCGGGTGTATCCTCTTTCTGGTCGCCGGGATCGCCGAGACAAAGCGCATCCCCTTTGACATCCCCGAGGGCGAATCGGAAATCATCGGTTTCTTCGTCGAGTACTCTTCGATGAAGTTCGGCATGTTCATGTTCGCCGATTTCATCGAGGTCGTCCTCTTGTCCGCGATGATGACGACGTTCTTCTTCGGCGGCTGGCAGGTACCGTGGATGGCCGACACCGGGTTTGTCTTCCCCTGGGGAGGGGGCTGGGATCTGAACGTCCTCGTCGTCGAGGGGTTGAGGATTGCCGCGTTTATCGTTAAGGTCGCGTTCTTCTGCTGGTTCCTGATGTTGGTACGCTGGACGCTGCCGCGTTTTCGCTTCGATCAGCTGATGCATCTGGGCTGGAAGATTCTCCTGCCGCTGTCGCTGGTGAACACGATGGTGACGGCGTTGATCGTTTTGTGGCTCGGGTGGTAAGAGAAACGGGTATCGGAATCGGGCGATGGCATTGACGGAAACACAAACGCCGAGGGTCAACCGGACGGTCCGGGTGGTCAACGTTTCGGAGCGGCGGCGGACGCTGACGTTCTGGGAGCGGATCTACCTGCCCGAGGTTTTCCGGGGGCTGATCTTGACCGCCCGGCACTTTTTTGTCAATCTCGCCCGGCACACGCTGAACCTGGTCGGTATCAAGACCGCCGAACCGGGGGCGGCGACCTTCCAGTATCCGGAGGTGGTGCGGCCGCACGCGCCACGGCTGCGGAGCCTCCACCGGCTGGTGCCGCGTCCCGACGGTACGCCGCGCTGTGTCGCCTGCATGATGTGCGAGACGGCCTGCCCGGCCTACTGCATAAGCATTGTCGCCGAAGAGGTTGACGACCCCGACATCGAGAAGCGGCCGCGCTCGTTCACGATCGATCTGGGGCGCTGTGTCTTCTGCGGGTTCTGCGTCGAGGCCTGTCCCGAGGACGCTATTCGGATGGACACCGGCATCACGCAGATCGCGTCGTTGTCCCGTAACGGGATGATCCTGGACATCAAGACGCTGCTGGCGCTCAAGGCCGAGAGTGAGCAGGGCGGTAAGCCTGTTGATTTTCTGCAGCAACAGTTCGTTTCTTAGAAGATTGTCCGCCGACCGGCGGGTTGCATAGAATCGGAAGGGTGCTGATGGGTAAGACGCAAACAGAGAAGAAACTCACCGAGAAGGCCGAAAATACGCTTCCTCTGGAGGGGCGGCACGGCAACAACGTCATCATCACCTCGATCGACAATGTCCTCGCCTGGGCGCGCAAGTCATCGTTGTGGCCGATGACCTTCGGTCTCGCCTGCTGTGCGATTGAGATGATGGCCACCGCCGCCTCGCGATACGATCTCGACCGTTTCGGGATGGGCGTGATGCGGGCTTCGCCTCGTCAGTGCGACCTGATGATCGTCGCCGGCACGGTCACCATGAAGATGGCGCTCCGGGTCAAGCGGCTCTACGATCAGATGCCGGAACCGAAGTATGTCCTGTCGATGGGTTCCTGCGCCACCTGCGGCGGTCCGTACTGGAAACACGGGTATCATGTGCTCAAGGGAGTGGACCAGATCGTGCCGGTCGACGTGTACGTGGCCGGCTGCCCGCCGCGTCCGGAGGCGTTGCTTGAAGGCATGATGTTGTTGCAGGAGAAGGTGCAACGCGAGGCGCTGATCGGCAAGAAGCTCGCCCCGATGACTGCCGGCTGATGCTGACCGGGCCGAGTCTGAGATCGGGACGCTCAAACCTACAGGAACTCTGAGATGACGACGGTTGAAATCCATGAGAAGTTGAGCGGGAAGTTTGGCGACAAGATCGGGCCGCTCTCCGAGGGCGTCGATCCGTCGTGTGTGGTGGCGACGGACGCGATTGCCGAGGTGTGTCGCTGGCTGGCCGAGACGCCTGAATTGAGTCTGAAATCTCTGATGTGTCTCAGCGCGACCGACGACAAGGAGAAGCTCGGTGTCGTCTACAACCTCCACTCGATCGCGCACAATCATCGGATCACGCTCAAGATCGAATTGCCCGATCGGGAGAACGCGCACGCGCCGACGGTTTCCGGGGTCTTCGGTACGGCGGACTGGCACGAGCGCGAAGCGTATGACATGATGGGCATCGTTTTCGACGGGCACCCCGACCTGCGGCGCATTCTTTGCCCGGAGGACTGGGAAGGGTATCCGTTACGTAAGGATTACCAGGTCCAGGAGTTCTATCGCGGTCTGAAGGTCCCGTATTCCGAGGGACAGAATCCGGACCGGGGGCACTGGATTTCACGTGATATCCCCGATCAGCGGCCGACCCCGCCCCAGCGGCGGGAGCCGGATCTAACAGGGATCTGAGGCGTTCAAGGGAGGGATTCCGCGTGGGTGCGGTCAAAAGAAATGCGGTTGGGCTTTGGTCCCTCTTGGTGGGGCTTCGCGTCACCTTCGAGCACATTTTCAAGAAACCGGTGACGCTGCAGTATCCCGATGAAACATGGGACTTGCCCATCGGCGCCAAGGGCCAGCTTTTCAACGTCATTGAAGACTGCATCGGCTGTTTGCAGTGTGCGCGCACCTGCCCGGTCGATTGCATTGCGATCGAGACGGCCAAGGCGGGCAAGGATGAGGATCTGGGAGAGACCTCGAACGGTCAGAAGAAGAAGCTGCACCTTCTGCGCTACGACATCGATTTTGCCAAATGTTGCTGGTGCGGGCTGTGCACCGATCCCTGTCCGACCGAGTGTCTCCACATGACGAAGGAATACGAGAATTCCGTTTACAGCCGGGACAACCTGATCCATCACTACGCGACGTATTCCCCGGAGGAGATCGAACGGCTTCGTGAATCGGTCGGCGGCAAGACGCTGACGATCGGGATTCATCCGTAGGTCGAGTG
>DATKYL010000459.1:0-3304 GCA_035528515.1 Acidobacteriota bacterium
GGTCCGATGAATCGATCACCTTATGCCGGGTTTCAGTCTGCTATATGATGCCGCAGGTACGGCCGACCGGGCCGGACCGGCCTTCGCCGCTACGCTCGATGCGATGTGTCACGACGCCCGGTACGAGGCCCATCTTGTTTATCAGTCGCCGTCGGTCCGGCTCGGCTGGACCGCCTACCCCGGCTACCCGATCCGTGTCCGGGAATCGGAAAGCGCCCTGCTTCTTCTCGAGGGTCACATATATGATCCGAACGATCACACCTTCGAATCCCTGATCCCCGACTCGCCGGATGATCAGACTCTGGAGGAGACTGCCGCCCGCCTGCGCGATTGCGTCGCCGTCGCGGACGGTGACTTCGCCTTTGTGTACCTCCGAAAAACCTCGTCGCCTGGTGTCGTGATTGCCGTCGACTCCCTCGGCCGTCTTCCGGTCTACTGGCACCATGCCGGCAACCGCCTGCTCGTCAGTCGTGAGATCAAGTTCATCACCGGTCTCTCTCCCGCGGTCGCACCCGACCGCCGCGGAATCGCCGAGACACTTCTTTTGCGCTGCCCGCTCGAGGAACGCACGCTGGTTTCAGGCGTCTCGCGTCTGCCGGCCGGTGGAGTTCTCCGCTGGGAACCCGGGAGTCAATCGGCCCCGAACCTCAGCGGTCACCCGTGGTGTTTCGATGAAGTGCGGGGACGCGACCGCGATCCGCGCGAGTTGGCTGACCACCTCGCCGACGAGTTTCGCGCCGCCTGTGGGCGGCGGACACTGCGTCATGCCGGGCGCAAAATGTTCCTCTCACTTTCCGGCGGACTGGACTCACGTGCTGTCGCCGCCGGCCTGGTCGCCGCCGGAGCCAATCCCAAAGCGCGGACATTTCTGCTCGGATCACAGACCAGTCCGCAGGAAGCGATTCAGGCCCAGGCCGTTGCTCAGGTCTGCGGCCTCCCGTGGGAAGCACGGCACGTGTCGACCCCATCGCCGGAGGCCGTCGACCGGCTGATTCATCTAAAGGACGGCCTGAACTCCGGGGAGATGGCGCACGCCGAAGAGTATCTGAATGCGATCATTGCCGATGGGGGAGAGGGCGCTACACTATTCACCGGTGAGGGCGGCGATGTGGTCGTGGTGGGCCGCCATCCCCTCCGACATATCTCCACCTGCCGCGAACTCGGCGACCTTCTTTTGGAGCGTCTCGCAGTTTTCCCACCTCCGGTAGTGGCCGGGCTGACGGGACTTACCGAGGAAGAGTTGCGCAGCCACCTCGCAACGATCATAGAGCGATACCCGGAGTCCCGAATACCGGGTAAACAGTTGCATTTCAGCATGATGACTTTCCAGTTCAAGGAGTATTTCGAAGGCGAGGACCGTAACCGCGCCTGGCTGTGGCCGGTCGCGCCCTTCTATGGCCGCCCCTTCTTCGATCTGGCAATGACCGCCCCGGTCGCCTGGAAAAGACGCCGGCGGCTGCAGTCAGCCTTTCTCCGAAGCCTGAACCGGGGAATCGCGGCGGTCCCGAATGCCAATTCGGGGCTCGTGCCGGGGTCACTGACCGACCGCCTGCGCCAGGCCGCCCGGGAGTTCATCCTCGGACACCCGGCTCTGGAGCGTCTCCGCCGACGCCACCGGCGCCCGGCCGGCGCCCTCGATTATCCCCCCCAACCGCTCGGTACGCGTCTGGCGCTGATGGCCGAATCCTCACCACTGGCCGGGGAGGTCTTCGACCGTGCCCGTCTGACCGCCCTCTGCCGGGGGGGACTCACCCCGGCTCAGATGTGGCTGGTGTACACCATCCTGCGCTACCTCGATATCCTGTCCCGCCGGGGGATGGGCTCCCTGACAGCCGAGGGCCCCTAAAAGCATTTGTCGATTCCGCCGAAATTGCGTATTATGAGTGATTCCCCGAGGTCGGGGATGAAGGAGAACGCTATGAAATCAGGAATTCATCCCAAGTATATTGAGTCGGTCATCCGCTGCGCCTGCGGCAGCGAGATCCGCACCCGTTCAACGGTGAAGGACTACCGCGTTGAAATCTGCTCTGCTTGCCATCCATTTTTCACCGGCAAGCAGAAGCTGATCGACACCGCGGGACGCGTCGAGAAGTTCCTGCGCAAGTACGGCCTGACAGACAAGGCCAAGACCGACGCCGAAACACCGGCCGAGACCACCGACGCGACCACCGAAAGTTAGCTCGGACATCGGGCCCCGGATGGGGCAACCCGCGCGACGTCCCCTTGTTGGGGCGTCGCGTTTGTATTGTGTCATGATCGGTGGCGCGGACACTCAACGATTCTGAGATGGCGATGACCGGATTCGATGAAACCATAGGCGATCTCCTCGAGAATCTCGAGCCGAAATCGGCCGACCTCGAACGCCAGATGTCCGATCCGGCGATCGTGCGCAGTCCCGAGAAGATGCGCCTGCTGGGACGTGAACACCGGCGTCTCGCCGAAATCCGCGACGCCGGCCGGGCCTACCGCAAGACGATCGCCGACATCGCCGACAACCGCGCGATCATCGACGAGGACTCCGACCCCGAAATGGTTGAATTGGCGCGCGAGGATCTGGAGCGGCTTGAAGACGAGCGCGTGCGGTTCGAAGGCCAACTGCGCGATCTGCTCACCCCCTCCAATCCGAATGACGCCAAAGCGGCGATCATCGAGATTCGTGCCGGAACCGGGGGCGAGGAAGCCGCTCTCTTCGCCGCCGTTCTTATGCGGATGTACATGCGGTATGTCGAGAACAAGGGCTGGAAAGTCGAGATGCTCGGCTCGAACCCGACCGGTGTCGGCGGGTTCAAGGAAGTCTCGTTCGCCGTCGACGGTGACGGCGCCTACGGCACGCTGAAACACGAATCGGGTGTGCATCGTGTGCAGCGCGTCCCGGTCACCGAAGCCTCCGGCCGCATCCACACCTCGGCCGCCTCCGTTGCCGTTCTCCCCGAGGCCGAGGATGTCGAGATCGACATCCGTCAGGAAGACCTGCGCGTTGATGTCTACCGTTCTTCGGGCCCGGGCGGGCAATCGGTCAACACCACCGACTCGGCGGTCCGCATCACGCATGTTCCCACCGGCACGGTCGTCAGTTGTCAGGATGAAAAGTCGCAGCTCAAGAACAAGAACAAGGCGATGAAGGTCCTGCGCGCGCGTCTGTTCGCGGCGGCCGAAGCCGAGCAGAACGCCAAACTCGCCGCCGAGCGCCGCGAGATGGTCTCGACCGGCGATCGCTCAGCGAAAATCCGCACCTACAACTTCCCCCAGAACCGAGTGACCGATCACCGCATCGGCCTGACCCAGCAGAATCTCAACGCGGTCA
>DATKYL010000460.1:0-2501 GCA_035528515.1 Acidobacteriota bacterium
GTGTACCTGCTCGGCAATTCGCTCGCTGGGATCGCGTACAACTTCGACGTGGGGGCAACGATCGAACTGGATTTTCTCGACTGCCCAACGAGGAACTGGACTACTAACTGCGTGACGATCGCGACATTCACGGCAGCGGACGGCAGAGGGACATACTCGCCGAAGAAGCAGTTTCTTCTGATATGGGTGCATACACCCGGCACGGGCACGTTGGTCGTTAAGGGGGGCTACCGGGTCGTCACGAATGTCGCAACAACTCAATCCTCTACTCCACCCCCCGTTGGGGGAAGCTCCCTATGGGGCACGATGGTGTGGGGAACGGACGTTTGGGGGTCTTGATATGAACCGGATTGTGCTTCTCATTATGGCAGCGTTGCTTTGGGCAGGGCCAGCTCTCGCGGTGTGTCCAGTTCCGCACGACTTCGTAGTGGACCAAGTAGCCGTTGCGAACGACGTGAATTTGAACTTCACAGCTCACACGAACTGTATTGCGCCTCTGCAAACAGCAACCGCCTCAATGACTGGGCTTGAGGCGGCGGTCGGGGGGGTTAATATACTACTCAACACTGAACTCAACAACAGCAGCAAACTGGCAGGCATCCTGACCGACGCCTCTGGTGCGGGTGGTACGTTCATGCGTCAGAACTCCCCCCAGTTTGTCAACGGATTCTCGATTGATTTTGTGGATACAGTCGTGGCCCGTAAGTCGGCGGGCGTGATCGGCGTCGGTACAGCGGGTGTTTATAACGCCGTGCTGATGGTCACGAACATCGGCGGGTCGATCCAGGCATGGAGCGCCGCCCTCGACACACTCGCGGCGGGCGACTTCAGTGCGGCAGCCGACCTAGACGCGAGCGGGGCGGTTTCTGCCAACGCGGTATTACTCGCGACAGACACCTTGGGGAACTACGTCGCGACGATCGCGGACTCGGGAGCGTCCGAGGTGACGGTCGCCAACTCGGGTACGGAGAACGCGGGGGTCACGCTGGCGATTGCGAGTGGGCTGACGCGCGACACCGAACTCAACGCGAAGACTCTGGAAGGAACAACCGTATCGACCAACAACGCGGTGGTGCGATTTACGGGCGCGGACGGCGACCTGCAAAACAGCGGTGTTCTAATCGACGCCTCCAACAACATCACAATCCCCGGCTCGATCACGGGCGGGACGAGTGGCGGCGCGTGCTTCATCATCAAAAACCGCGAGAACACACAGGACTACGAGTGCGACGTGTCCTCCGGGTCGTGGGGATGCGTGTCGGATTCTGACGGAATCTGCAATGGCTCGTAGACTCCTCGCCATCCTAGCCGCCCTCCTCACGTTCGGCTTCGACGTGAGCGGGCAGTTCGTCGTGAGCGGACAGTTCACGGTGGCCGATGGCGGCGCGTCGCCGATCACGGCTTCGGCGGTGGCTGAGTGCGTTCAGGGGTCGAGCGGGACGCTCTGTCTAGCTCCGGCAGTCGTTCATGTCGATGCGACCGCTACGACGCACAGCGGCAGCTACACGTCTCTATTCAGGACGTTGAAGTACGAGTGGTCTTTCGATGATCCGGGCCAGGGCGACTGGCTCTACGGTGCGGCGGCGCTCGATGCCGGTTGGGACAAGAACTATGAGACGGGCGGCGTCGGCGTTCATGTGTACGACGCTGCCGGAACGTATCAGATCGACCTGAAGGTCACTGACCCGGCTGGTGCAACAGATACCGACTTTACCTCGATCACGATCGTCGATCCTGACACCTACTACGGATCGGGCCAGACGTACTGCTTCGCGAATATCACGGGCACGGGCGGGCTTGGCGGCGACTATACCGGGTGCCCGGATCAGGCCGACTCCCCGGTCGAGACGGATACGGACGACTTCGATACTGCGATGACGACGTGCTCGTCTGGCAGCAACGTGAAGACGAGGTGCTTGTTTCGGCGTGGCGACACGTTCCTACAAAGTGCGACTGTGACACTCGATGCCACAGGCACCAACGCACGCCAGCTAGGATCATTCGGAACGGGAGCGCGGCCAATCTTCAATATTGGCGCGACAGACACTAAAGGATTCTCTGGCGGCGACCGCTGGACCGTGTTCGGAGTGAACTTCGCCAGGGATAACAACACCTGTTCTGATAAGATGACGAACGAATGCGACTTGGTGGGAATCAACGGAGTGTCAAACTTCACGTTGTACGATTCCGCCTCAAGCGGTTGGTTTCGGACCGCTGGGTCTGACGGCAGCGAAGACCTTGTGGCTTTTGTTGAATACGAGTCAGTTACCGATTCTCACTTGGACGATCAGCCGGGAATCAACAAGGCTCCTAACAGCCTAATGGCCTCCAAGCGGTCAATATACGTCGGCTCCAAGCTCGACAAGAACTATATGGGCGAGTACATCATTCGCGCCGGAACTTCATCTTCTGAGTCTCCTGGCGGTGACAAGGATGTCTTCTCTCACAATTACATGCTGCACACGAATACAGACGGCGGGACTGGTGGAGATCCAGACAGG
>DATKYL010000461.1:0-3572 GCA_035528515.1 Acidobacteriota bacterium
CGACATCCGCCCGCAACATCCGTCGGCTCGATTCCATCGCCTTGCCCAGAATGGCAGCAGCATCAGAAGTGGCGTCACACCGCGTACGGTCGTCCCCTGGGAGGGAGCGTATTGGCCGCAAAGCACGTAATCGCCTGCACTTAGAAGAGCTTACGAGTGCCCCGCCCGCGATCAGGACCGTCGGAGCGGCGCTGTGATCGGCAAGCCATTCCCTGTCATTAGGTTAGCCATTCCATGGTCATCTCATCCCTCTCGCAGACGGGCAGTCGATCAGATCACACGCCCCCTCATATAAGAACAAACAGTGCTAAACAATAAAATACGTTGACAATCAGCATCAGCATTACTGATTATGATCAACCACCGCCCGGAGGATGCCATGGCCAGTCTGATTTCCACCGAGTATTTCCCCTCCTTTCAGGACAGTGAGGGATTCTATCAGCGGATCACCGCCGAGAAAGGTGCCGGGGGACGGGTCGTCCGCCAGTTGCTCCTGGCCGCCCTCCTGGCGTTCGTGTACGGGGTCGTCATGGGGAGCTACCACGGGGTCGCGCAAGCGATCGCAACGGGAGTCAAGGTCCCGGTGCTCTTTGTGCTGGCCCTCCTGATTTGCTTTCCCGCCATTTTCATCATCCAGACCATCCTCGGATCGAAGCTCCGGTTCTTGCCGATGATTTCGGTCATTCTCTCCGGGTTCGTTCTGGCGGCGGCGGTCATGGTCTCGTTCACGCCGATCGTGATCATCTTCCTGTTGACCGGCAGTAACTACTACTTCCTGCAGTTGCTGCACATCGCAATCGTCGGGATCTCCGGCGCGTTCGGGATGAAAGTGGTCGTGGACGCACTGAAATATTCGTGCGAACAGCGCAAGGTCTACCCGCAGACGGGAGTCGTGGTCTTCCGCTTCTGGCTGGTGATTCTGGCATTCGTGGGGATTCAGCTCGCGTGGAACTTCCGGCCCTTTCTGGGCGACCGGGGACAACCCTTTCAGCTTTTCCGGGAGTACGAGGGAAACTTCTACACCGCGGTGATCTACTCGGTCGGTCAGTTGATCCGCAACGATACCGAGGAGCAGCCGGTGATCCGCTGGGACGACGTACAGGCACAGCCGGCGGCGCCCGACTCAGCCGGCATCCCGTCGGACATAAGGGACTCGCTCTTTGGAAACTGATATCATGACGCTTGAGGAGGTCGCGGCGTACTTGAAGGTCCGGCCGCAGACCATTTACACCTGGGCGCAGGAACGGCGCATTCCCGCCGCCAAGCTCGGCAAGGAATGGCGCTTCAAGAAGTCTCTGATCGACGAGTGGTTTGTGGCGCATCTGGATGAGAAATTCGCCGACCTGGTCGCCCGCTGGAAAACGAAGGAGCAGGCGAAACCGGGCGGCGACACCTGAGAACTGCTTCGGTCGCCCCGTCGTCTCTTTCCCGCCGATCGATCCAGTCCGTTTCGCTTCGTGAAAAGTATCACAATCTCCTCATCGCGGGACCACCGACACATCCGCCCCACCGGGCGCGACCGGGGATGAAGACCGTTAGGCTCCGCTTTGCACTCGTGGTTGATTTTGGGCCGGGGACCCATTAAACTGCCAAGTCTGTGTCGGCCTTGGTACGGCACATCGTACGGAAGCAGGCAGGTTAAACGTCGCGTGGTTCAGCGGTCTCCCGGGCGTGCAACGCAACGGGAACGGCAACGGACGGTCAATCCAGGCAAGAGCCGGGCAGTACATCTGCAGAGAGCGGCGAGGAGGCCTCGGCATGATTGAGATGTTCAAGGAGTGGTATGACGCCCGCCACGAGTACGCAAAACAATGGAAGGAGAAGACCGGGGGCAAGGTGCTGGGTTATTTCTGCACCTATGTGCCGGAGGAGATTCTGTACGCCGCCAACATCCTCCCGGTCCGGATCCTTGGCAGTCACGAACCGCAGAACGTGACCGAGCCGCATATCTTTGCGATGTTCTGTCCCTTCTGCCGCGACTGTCTGGCACAGGGACTGCAGGGACGCTACGATTATCTCGACGGGATCATGATCTCCCAGAGCTGCCTGCACATCCGGCAGGCCTACACCAGCTGGGAGTTGCACATACCCACCGATTTCAGCTATTACCTGCCGATGCCGCACCACGTCCAGAGCCAGCACGCCGTCGCGTTCACCCGCGGCGAGTTCGAACTCTTCAAGAAGAAAGTGGAAGAATGGACCGGCCGCACGATCACCGACGACGATCTGCGGCGCGGCATTGAGACGGTGAACCGCGACCGGCAGTTGATGAAGCAGTTCTACGAGGCGCGGAAAAGCAGCGACATTCCGGTCACCGGCCTGGAGGCGATGTACATGGTCGTCTCCAGCCAGATGGTCGACAAGACCGAGCACGCGCGTATCGTCGAAGAGAGCATACGGGAGATCGCAGGGCGATCGCTGGATCGGTCGTCGGGCACGCGTCTCATGATTCTCGGCAGCGAGAACGACGATATCGAGTTTGTCTCCATGATCGAGGGGCTGGGCGCGACGATCGTGCAGGACGACCACTGCACCGGGACGCGGTACTTCTGGGACGAGGTCAATCTGAACGGCGATCCGTTGACCGCGATCGCCGAGCGTTACGTCCAGCGTCTTCCCTGCCCCACCAAAGACTGGCCGGAACGCCGGCGGGTCAAACGGATTCTGCAGTTTGCAAAGGATTGGGACGTGCAGGGCGCAATCGTCATCCAGCAGAAGTTCTGCGACCCGCATGAGATCGACATTCCGGCGATCCGTAAGGCGCTCGAGGACGCGGGGGTCAAAACGCTCTTTCTGGAGCTGGATGTGACCGTGCCGGTCGGGCAGTTCAAGATACGCGTGGAAGCCTTCCTGGAAATGCTGTCCGAGGACGACCTGTTTTGACGATACAACGACACGTGCGCAACGGGAGCACAAGAGGGAATTTCCCATGACCACTTATCCAACTGAGAGATTGAAGCTGTGGGACAAGGCGAAGGACCTGCGCCTGAAATACTACGAGAACTACGCGAAGGCGCATGAGCGGGGCGGCCTGCGCTGGGCGGGCGGCGCCTGGACGCTGGACGCGATCCCGCGCGGCCTGGGCGACGACGTCTGGTCGATTACCTCCGAGCCGTACGCCGCGTCGTGCGCGTTCAACAAAGACTTTGCGATGCGCTGCCTCGAGGCGACGGAGAAGAAGGGGTACGCCCGCGACCTCTGTTCCTACATGCGCAATTACTGGGGCAGCATCATCCTGAACGAGTATGCGTTTCCGGAATTCTCCAAGGAGTGGCCGGCACCGGATTTCATCTTCCAGGATCACATCTGCTGCAGCCACGCCAAGTGGTACCAGGTCGTTTGCGACCTCGAGAACGGGATTCCCATGTTTTGCGTGGACGTCGCCACCGGGCCGGCGATCGAAGCGGACGGGGAGAATTTCCGTTACCTCGAAATGAAGTCCCACGCCGTCGACTACGTGGTCAACCAGTGCCTCGACGCGATCGAGTGGATGGAGAAGACCACCGGGCGTCCCTACCAGGACGAGCTGCTGCGGCGGGCGATCTACAACCACATGCGTTCGACATCGTGGT
>DATKYL010000462.1:0-6184 GCA_035528515.1 Acidobacteriota bacterium
TCCCGGACGACAACAACAAACTCTATTTCAACGCCGCGCAGGACTTCACGGTCGAGATGTGGATCAAGTACAATGGCCAGGCGACTGGCAACGAATCGATTATCGCCATGCTCAAGGGTTCAGAGACGCGGTTCGATATCTGCACGCGGGGGGGGGTTAATCCGGCTTACCGTGGTCAGTTGTACCTTCAACTTCTTGGCTCGCCCGGAAACCGGATCTGGACAGTCACCACGGCAACTGATTTGAATGATGATCAATGGCATCATATCGCTGTTGTTCGTGATGCAGACGGCGCGCCGCTACGCGTCTATGTCGACGGTGTAGATGCGACGGGGAACGTCGTCTCGGAAGGATCCATCGACGAACTGTCCGGTGCCGCTGAGGTCTTCCTCGGTGGTTTTGGTGCCAGCATTGTACGCACATGGTTCGGAGGGCAAATCGACGAGGTCCGCATCTGGAATGTGGCGCGCAGCGCCTCACAGATTGGTGCGATGATGCGCCGACAACTCAAAGGCGACGAAGAGGGCCTCCTGGCTTACTGGCCGCTCGATGAAGGCACTGGCGCCGCGATCACCGATCTGACCGAGGGTGCCCATTACGGGACCCTCGTGGACGGTGTCTACTGGACCGATAACACCGCGCCGCTCAACATCGCCGCGACCACCGACGTGGAGGGCAACTACGTCCTGGACGGTATCCGTTATGGCGAGAGGACGACCTTTGAGGTTCGTCCTTTCGAGGGCGTCCGTCAGTTCTCGCCGGTGTTCAAGACCATCACCCTGAGCACCGGCCACCCGGTGGAAAACCAGGTCAACTTCGTCGAGACCACCTCGCTCACCGTCTCCGGGGCGGTGCAGTTCGCAGGACGCGATTGCTTCATGCCCAACGTCGAAATCCACTTGGATGGTCAACTGCGCGGCGGCACGGACACCAAGGGCAAGTTCGCCGTATCGACGGATATCGGTAATCATTGGATCAAGCCGGTCGCCGTGGGCCACACTTTTGATCCCGATAGTGTGCAACTGTATGTCGACGATGACACATCCGGCGTCATTTTTACGAATACCACTACCCGCACCCTGTCCGGGCGCGTCGGCGGGGGTGGATGTCTCTACCCGATCGGCGACGTATTCATCACCATTCGCAGTGAGAACAACTGCATTGAGGTTCTAGACACGGTGCAGACAGGCTACATCACAACCTACAGGCTGGATCTCCCGCCGCAGAAGTATCTCGTGTCCGCGGAAGTGGACATGGATTCGGCGCCCCCCGGCATTGAGGGTACAGACGTTCAGAAGTTCCTGGAGCGGCTGGGGACGCGCGAGGTGGACCTGACCAGTGATTCCGCTGTTCTCGACTTCATCTACAGGACGCAGCCCGAGGTCAGAATTGTCTTGCCAGAAAGGTACGACGTGAGCGCGCAATGCCCGCAACTGTCGGTAAACGGCAGATCCCTGCCCGCTTCGTTGCCGGTCATCCCGCAAGCCGATAGTCTTACCGTGATCATTGAAGTGAACGAGTATTACGGCGACAATGAGGATGGCGATTCCAATCTGTGTGCCCTGGACAGCGGCGCCCTGCTCGTTTACGACGAACTTTTCGATCGTGAGGACGAACCTCGGGAATTGGAGGTTATCAACGGAAAGGCGACTTACTGGACCTTCGCCTGCACACCGAGCCTGATCGCCGGCCGGGTTGACGCCGACGGCAACGATCGATCGTTCCAAAAGGCGCTCCGGGTGATGACGGTCGTCGAAGGGGCGGAATCCGCCACCGCGACGAAGTGGGTGCTGGTGACCGGGCATGTCGAGCAGGAGGGGAGTGACTTCGTCACCGCCACAACGGAATTACCCCTGTATATCCTGCGCGATCCGCCCGGAGACAACTCTTACGCCTTCCTCGAGAATGAGACCACCCTGCGGACGAGAATCGACTACGGAAAGTTCTTCACAACGGAAGGTGGAGCAATAAAGATCAAGGCGTGGGCTGGCGTCAAAGCAGGGTGGTGGGCCGGTTTCGGAGCTGGCGTTGAGGGAAAAGTAGAATTCAAAAAGCAGTTCGAAACGGAATTCTTTTTTGGGGGAATGACATACTCCGAGCGGAGCACCGATGTCACAGTTACGACAAAGACGACATTGTCGACGTCCGCGGATGATGCCTTCATTGGGGATCGTGCCGATGTCTTTGTCGGTGTCGGGCTCAATTGCACGTTCGCTGAAATCGGTGTGGTCGAAGTGGATTACGACTCGTGCCTGGTCAAACGGTACACTGGTGTAGGCTTCCAGGCTGATTCGTTCACTACGATTTTTGCCTACACTGAGCAGTATATCGAGGATGTCCTGATTCCGGAACTCGAGTCCAAAGAGGAGTATTTCGTCGCCGATTCGATGGATGCCTACCTGGCTGGACTCTATCGGACAGCGGCGGACGTCTGGCGAGAGCGGCTGTACTTCAATGATTCTCTGAAGCAGGAGGCAGCTCTGGTAGAGAACCGGTCCTTCAGCAGTGGAGCCAACTATACGTATAACCATACGACTGATACGACTACCTCCTACGAATGGAATACCACATTCGTGTTCGAATCGAAAGTCGACGTTCTGGGATTCGGATACGAAGGTAGCGTAGCAGGGTTCGAGATAAGGCTTCCCATGCAATTCCGTCTTGAGAAGGTCGTTGACTGGGAGAGCAGGACCGGTTCGACCTCACATGCCGTCGGCTATACCCTCAGCGATGACGACCTCGGCGATCACTTTACCGTGGATATTAAGACGGATCCAGTCTACGGCTCGCCGATTTTTGACGTTCTTGCGGGCGCCAGTTCCTGCCCGTATGAACCGTGGTATGACCTCGATTCAGGTGCCGCCAGGATGATGTCGCGGGACATGGCTGACCTGGGAATCGCGCCCCCGCGGCTGGATCTGGTCCCGCCCGATCAGCCCGCCGCGTTCAAGCTGACTCTCGGCAACCTGAGTCCAACGGAGGAGGCCCGCGAGTACATCCTGCGTGAGCTCACGACCGCGAATCCCGGCGGTGCGATCATCAGGGCGAACGGCTCTCCGATCGGAAACGGGTTATCGTATTTCATCAGCGGGGATCCGATCGCAGGCAATTCCAACGACGCTACTTTAACGGTCGAGCGGGGACCGACCAAGTACGGATATGACAGCCTCGCTGTCATGTTGTATCCGCCGTGCGAATACGATGTCTGGGGGAAAGGAGGACCGCTGCAACGTGCGGATACGGTATACTTCAGCGTCACATTCGAAGCACCCTGCAGCGATGTCAGGCTCTTCCGCCCGCTGTCCGGCTGGGAATACAACAAGGACATGCACGATACCGGCGATTCGCTCATCATTCGGTTGACCGATTACGAGCTTGAAATCAGTGAAGAGGCACGGGTCGACGAAATCGGCGTCGAGTACCGGCACTTGGGAACCGGTGAGGAAGAAGGGCTGGAATGGAAGGTGATCGACTTCATAGACACCCTCATCAACCCCACCGCTACACGATTCGCCTGGTACCCAGGTGATTACCTGGATGATGGCGTCTACGAACTGCGCGCCTACACACAATGTGCCAGCGGTCGCGGTCTCTCGGCCATATCGGAAGGCACGATCGACCGTCACGCACCGCAGGTCTTCGGCACCCCCGAACCGTCGGATGGGGAACTCTCCTTCGGCGAAGATATCTCCATCACCTTCAGCGAACGCATCGACTATCAGGCGATTCACCCCGACAGCATCACGCTGCGTTACCTCGACGGCCCGCACGCCGGCGCGCTGATCCCGATTGAGACCGTCTGCGACGGCAAGACGATCATCATCACGCCGACCGCAGCGGTCGATCCCAACGACCTCGAGGATCGGCAACTCGAGGCGCGTGTCGCCGGTGTCCGCGACCTCGTCCGCAACCCGATGGAGTCTGCCCAGGCGTGGAGCTTCGATGTCAGGCAGAGTGTCTTCACCTGGTGCAAGACCGATCTGGTCGCCGATGTAGCGTTCCGCGCACCGGGGAAGATCAGCGCTAAGCTCGTGAACGGCGGTGACGCCGCCGCGGACTTCGATATCGATTCGCTGTCGTTGCCCGCCTGGATCACTGAAGCTACCCCCGACTCCGGCAGCCTCCCACCGGGCGGCACCGAGGTCGTCAGTTTCACGATTCAGGAAGACATCGCCCTCGGCAGTTATGACGCCTTCGATGTACTGGCGACATCCGATCGCGGTGACTCACGGCTCGATATCCACCTGACCGTCTCCTGTCATGAGCCGCTCTGGAGTTTCGATCCGCGCCGGTACGAACACACGATGACGATCGTGACTGAGGTTGATATCGGCGGCGCGATTTCATCGGATCCGGAAGATCGGGTGGCCGCCTTCGTAGGAGGCCAGCTCCGGGGTGTTGCCCACATCGGGCCGGGGCCCGAATCGGATGTGGCCTACCTGACCGTGTACAGCAACCGTTCGAGCGGGGAGACCGTACGCTTCCAGGTCTGGGATGCCGACAGCTGCCGGCTGTACAACAACACCGACACGCATTTCGCCTTTACCGCGAACGGTATGATCGGCACTCCAGGCGAGCCGGTGTCGCTCACCGCGCAGGATCACCTTGTCGATACGGCGCAGGTTATTCCGGTCCGCGAGGGCTGGAACTGGTTCTCCCTCAATACGCAAGCGGTGGACATGAGCGTGGACGGCGTGCTTTCGTTCCTCACACCTGCCACCGGTGATCTGATCAAGTCACAAACCGCGTTCGCCGAATTCGATCCGTTGCTGGGATGGGTCGGTACGCTCCAGCTCCTCGACAACACCTCGAGCTACATGGTCCGGTTATCGGAGGAAGGGGAGATCTATGTCGAGGGTTCCGACGTCGATCTACTGACCACGCCGATTCCGATATACGAAGGCTGGAACTGGATCGGCTACATCCCGACCTGCCCCACCGATGTCACGCCGGCACTTGCAGGCCTGGGCTCAACTCCGATGGACGGAGATGTGATCCGGAGTCAGACCGCCTTCGCACAATACGTCGATAAGGACGGGTGGTACGGCAACCTCGATCTCATGGAACCGGGCGAGGGGTACAAGCTCTACCTCCAGAAGGTCGGCGGGGCGATCTCAGGCTTCACCTATCCCGGCTGCGCCGGCGCCGCCGCGACGCTGATTGCCCGTGTTCCCGATGAGGACGTGCGCCCGAAGACGGACCTCGACGCCGGCATTCCCGGGTGGTCTCTCGACTGCAACGCGTACCAGTATAGCATGACGGTGACCGCGGCGCTGACGATGGACGGTGATGAGTGGCGCGACGAGAATGGCATGATCGGAGCGTTTGTCAACGGCGAGTGCCGTGGACTGGCGCAACTCATCCACCTCTCCGGCATTAACCGGTACGTGGCGTTTCTCATGGTCCACAGCAATGAGATCGCCGGTGAGAAGGTCATCTTCAAGGCGTACGATCCGGGCGAACGTGCGGTCTACAACGTCGGGGAAAGCGTGACCTACGAGGCCGATGCGACGATCGGCACAGTACGCGAACCGTTGCTACTGACAACTGAGGGCATCGACTTCGAACTCGCCGACATCGTTCCCGGAACCTACAGCCTGTCGCAGAACTATCCGAACCCGTTCAACCCGTCGACCATCATCACGTTCAGTCTCAAGGAGGCGGTACATACGCGGATCGAGGTCTTCAACGTCCTGGGTCAATCGGTGAAAATCCTGGCGGATCAGCTGTACGCCGCCGGACGGCATCAGCTAAGCTGGAACGGCACCGATGCGCAGGGACAGCCGGTGGCCTCGGGAGTCTACTTCTACCGCATTGTCGCGGGGGATATCATCGACACCAAGAAGATGGTTCTGCTGAAGTAGTACGCACCATTCCGGAGTCCAAAGAGCCTGTGGGATTGAGAAGTCCCGCAGGCTCTCTCTCATTCAAATGGCCGCGGATTCTCGCGTCACCAAATCCCAGATCATCAGCGCCGGATCAGGGCACGAGGCAGGCTGGCACGCGGGCAGGACGACGACGCGTGGGACCCCGCTCCGGAAGGACCCGAGAACATCGCTCGGGCAACCGCCGAACCTGTCGCGCGTTACGCGTTTGGCGGTTGCAGCCGAAAGCACTCTGATCTTGGAAGGAATTCCGAAGAGGGTTCGGAATGGCTCCCCGGGTGAAACCGTCCTCGAACCCG
>DATKYL010000463.1:0-3972 GCA_035528515.1 Acidobacteriota bacterium
ATCCCAGGGCTTACGCCCTGGGCTAAGCTCCTGTCACACCACGCGTCTGTTCTCGATCAGGACACGGTTTGCGTGTTCGCCGTCGGCCTCGTCGGCGCAGCGTGAGGTTTTTCAACAGGCTCCTAAAGGTCCGTGGCACCACGGTTCCATCAGATGGTCATAGTCTTGGGTGTGCCGGTGCTCAGTCCCCGATCAGGCGAAAGCCGACCTTCGTGACCGCCTGGAACTCGGTGACCTTGCCGTCTGTGATTCCGCCGCGCCATTCCTTCACTTCGAACCACGCGAGACCCTTCAGCGACCGGCCCGCCTCTTCGACCGCGTTCCGGATCGCCTCTTCGTAGCTCTTCGATGAGCAGCCGACGACTTCGATGATCTTGTAGACTTTGTCCATTGTAACCCTCCGTTCGTGGCCCGGTAAGGTACAGGCCCGCGGCGGCCTTCACAAGTCGATGTGCCGCGCACCCGCCGGTGCCACGGTCAATTTGACAGGGATAGGGTGGGAAGAGACGGGTCGGAAGCCCCGTCATTCGGGGATTGGGACGGGAGGGAGAGATTACAGGTAATTCAACACCAGATCGAAATCGGGGATTCGGCCGATCGGGATGGCCCCGTCGGCGACCGCCTGCCGAGATGTCTTGCTGGCATCGCTGGCTACCAGGTAAACCGGGCAGGCCAGGTCGCGGGCGCGACGGATTGCTTCCATCGAACCGCGCGTTGTTTCGATCACACGGACCACGACCACCGCGTCCGACAGCGCGACGATCAGACGGTTGCGCTGTACCAGCCGTGCCTTGGTCAGCGGTGCGGACGGCGGATGCTCCGAGACCAGCGCGCCGTGGGCGGCAATCTCCTCGGCAAGACCCCGGTGTTCGGGGGGATAGATGTTGTCGAATCCGCTGCCGAGCACGGCAACCGTCTGCCCCTCGCCCGCCAGCGCGCCGGTGTGGGCGCCGCCGTCGATCCCGCGCGCGAGACCCGAAACGACGACGACGTCCCGTTCGACCAGACCTTTTCCCCACGTGACCGCATCGGCGATACCCTCGGCATCTGCCTGATGGCTGCCGACCACCGCCACCGCCGTCGCACTCTCATCGGGAAGTTCGCCGCGGACAAAGATCAGCGACGGCGGATCACCGAGACGGTACAGCCGTTGCGGGTAACGCTCCTCGTGCATACCGATCGGGGTCGTGCCGGCGGCAATGATGTATTCGAGTTCTTCACCGAGCGTGTCGGCCTGCTCGTACGCCTCGGTCAGGAGCGCCCGGCCCTCTTCATCGAGCCCCACCACGGCTTCCACATCGTTCAGATCCGCTTCCCAGACTGCCGCCGGTGAGCCGAAATACGTCAGCAGCGCCAGCACCGCCTTGGGCCCGAGATGCACCCTGCTCGTGAGCGCATAGAGCACGACCAGATCGTTGGTTACGGCAGTCGTCACTCGATCATCCTCATGCCAGCCACGCGAAACGCACCACCTCGGCGCCCGCGCGCACCAGCCGACGAGCCAAAATCGTCATCATCCGCCCCTCATGCCAGCGCCAATCGGCCAGCAGGACGGTCTTATCGCGGAAAGTGATAGGCTCGGCGATGCTGTAGAACTCGACGGGAATCACCGGCAGACGATCGACCAGATCGGGATGTTTCCCGATCGGCGCGGCCGGCTCGAAAAGCGTCGGCACATACCGTGCACCCAACCGCTTCGCCAGACGCTCGGCGGACCATTCGAGCACCGCGACACGCGCGTAGACCGGCGGCGGCGGGATGATCGTAACGAGATCGATCGTGCGCTCACCCAGATGTGCAGCGAGGAATCGATACGCCACATCGACTAAGCGCCAGCCGCAATCATAATCCTCGGTTTCGGCAAGACGATAGGCATGCATCCCGATCATGGTGCGGCGATGGTGCCAGGACGCCGTGTGTTCACGGGTGAGGATCCATGCGGGTCCGTGGGTGTTGGAGCGGTCCAGGCCCTCGGGGATAGCGAGACAATCGACGTTGTGCGGTTCGGGCCAGGTATCAGGATCGGGGCGTAAGCCGAGGATGTGGAGATTGATGAAGCGCTCCAGTTGGGGCGTGACACGGCCGATGACGGATTTCGATAGGACACCCATGCTGCGCGTTCCCGTCTTAGAACACCTCCGCCGTAAAGACCTGGATCGTCGTATCGGGATCGCGCCAGGCATCGGGGGGGAGACCGGCCTTGATACAAGTCTGGGTCAGAAACGTTTCCCGATCCCAGCCCTGCTCCACCGGAACCTGAGGCAGAAGCACGCCCGACCGGGGCCCGCGCGAAATCAACAAACCGTGGCGACCGACGAGAACGTCGTCGGGGTTGTCGATCTTACGCAACGGTGAGAGTACGGTGATCTCAATGTCGAGTGCATCGACTTCCGAGGCCTCGACCGGCAGGAAACGCGTATCGCGCAGCGCCGCCGACTCGGCCATTTCCCAGACCGCGTCGATCAGCGGCTTGTACGGCTCGATATACCCGATACAGCCGCGCAGGTGTCCTTTGTGTTTGAGCGTCACGAAGGCACCGCGTTTTGCGCGCAGACGGTCGGTCGGCGCCTTGGGGCAGGTGAGCCGCGCCCCCTTGACGGCCCGTTCTAATGAGCGTCGGGCCGTTGAACGAAGCAGGTCGCGCTCGGCGGGGAACAGCAGGTCGTCGGTCAAGAGTTCCCTGCCGCTCCGCGGGCGTGCCGATTTCGGCTTTGGTGATGTGGGTTCGTCGTCGTCGGCTTTGAGGACATATTCTCTGGCCCTCCTGCCCGCCGGTCGCGCCGCGAACATGACCGCTGACAGATAGCCGACGATGTAACCATCCCGATCGCCGGTGACGTCGGCGGAGGTCCGGCAACTGACGACACGAGCGGTGTCGGCGCCCATCGCCCGTGCGGCGATCATTGCCGCCGCCATCGGGCCGCCGCCGCAGGCTTCGAAGGTGCCGTCGGCGATCCGATCGAACAGCTCACCGGGCACAAACTTCTCCACGGCCCGCGCCGCGGCCTCATCCATTCGCTGCGTGGTGGCGTCGTCGTGGCCGTGAGCCAAATCCGACGATGCCACAACCAGTGTCCGCCCCGGTTCCGCGAAACGCCCGATCAGCTCACCGAGCTTCTTGGCGGTCGGATACTCCTGATCGCCCATTACGATCGGTACCAGCGCGAACTTGCCGAGCACCACTTGCAGAAAGGGTAAATGCACTTCGAGGGAATGCTCCCACCCGCCGCCGCCGACATCGTGGCCGATATCGGCCAGCATGACAATCGGATCGACCGAGGTCAGCTTGCGGCAGAATTCGAGATCGAGTTTGACGTCGCCGAGAGGTGTACGGTAGGCGCCGCCGCAATAGACCGATGCCCCGCGAAAGAACGCCCTGTGCGACGGGGCGATGACGACCACGGTGTCGTACGCAAGACCCTCGAGCTGTTTGTACGCGGCCGCAGCCACCGCGCCGGAGTAGGCATACCCGGCGTGGGGACAGATCAGCCCGGCGATAACGCCGTCGATGTCGGCCCGTTCGGACTCGGCGTAGAATTGCGCCAGCTGTTTGGTCAGAGCGACGGGATCGTCGGTATAGAAACCGCCCCGCTGCGCAAAATGCGGCTCGCGGACACGTGTGGGATCGGATACGGTACGCATGATACACCTCAAACAGACCGGTTCGTTCATCGAACCGTGACTGCTTTCCCGGCAATATACAGCCGCGGACGGGAAAACGACAGTGTCCGGGTTCGGTTTGGCGCGCGGGGTCCCTGAAAGCCGCGGACAGCACGAGCTAATGGCGTGCGGGCATTCTACGGGAACAGCAAGAACGCCGCCGTCACCAGGGCAGCATACGCCACGAAGATCAGAATCTCATACCCCATGATGTCCTTGAAATCGAGCTTCGCGACCGACAGAAGCGGGATCGCCCAGAACGGCTGGATGATGTCGGTCGCCATATCGCCCCAGGCATAGGCGACCACGACC
>DATKYL010000464.1:0-6622 GCA_035528515.1 Acidobacteriota bacterium
CGACCGCGGCGGTGAGCGGCTGCGTGAGAGTGTCGAAACGGACGCCGTGCAACCGCAGCCGCTCGATCTGCTCGCGCCATTCGCACGGTATCAGATACGCGCACGGCGGCATAATCGTCTCCTGGGGCAGAAACGTCCCAAAGTACGGCGCGTGGATCGTAACCGGACGGTTGCGATCCCAGCGCATATGGATACCCCCGGTGGCAGCGCTCGAATCCCGCTGTGCTTCGTACGTGAGGATATCGACCATCGTCGAATCGGTCGCGTCGACCTGAAACGACAGGGGGTAGGGCGCGCTCAGTCCCGCGATGGTGGCGGCGTCGGCCTCGGCAATCGCCGCTTGCAGCCTGCCGCCGTGCGCGGCGAGGATTTCGAGAACCGACACCAGCACGGCATAGTTGCCCCGCACCCGCGTCTCGTAATCCTTCAGCGAATGCATCTCGACTAAGAGACCGGGACGATTCCACAGCGCCGTATACCCGGTCGAAAAACGCGGAATGTCGACGAATGTCCGGATCCCGTGCGAGTAGGGACCGCGAAACGGGAAGGCGTAGGGGAAAACCAGGCAACCGGCGGCGCCGGTCTTCTGTACAAAGGCCGAATCAAAGTACGTCTTCGTCCAGGAACGGACGCCCGGCGCCGAGTTCGGATGCCACGCCATCGTGTAGGCTGCGGTGTACTGCCAGTCGCCGCCGTCGGTGACGTGATCGTCGATGAAGAAATCGGGCATCCAGCGCAGCCAGTTCGCGATCCAGATACGCGTCTCGGGCGCGTCGGCCTTCAGGTAGTCCCGATTGAGATTCAAACGCTGAGCGGTCGTGCGGAACCCGGCGTTGTCCGGGCCCACCTGATTCGGACGCGTGTAGCGCGCGTTATTCTCGTGGCCGTCGACGGAGAAAATCGGAATGATCAGCAGGATCACGCTGTCGAGCAGGTGCTCCTGCTCCCTGGTGATGGCGATGTCGCGCACCAGAGCCAGACACGCATCCTTGCCGTCGATCTCACCCGAATGGATGCCGTTCTGAACGAGGAGAATGGTTTTCCCCGTCGCCTCAGCCGCCGCCGGTGTGAAGGCACCGTCTTTGGACACGATCAACAGGTGCAGGTCGCGTCCCTGGGGACTGGTGCCGATCGTCGTCAGCTTCACCCAGGGCGAGGCTGCGTCAAGACGCACGAGAAAGTCGAGCGTCTCTTCGTATGACGATGTCAGACGGTAGTTGGTCGCTTCGGCAACGGTCGTGAAATCATCGGCACAGACCGTTGTCGGCAACCACCAGAGACCACACGCAACGATCACGAACCCGGCGCACAGACTCCGAGAAACAGAAAAACGACGATTCATCACCTGTCTTGCTCCTGCGTGCGCGACGACGTCCGAGAACCCGCCGCGCGCCGATCAGCGCTCATCCGGCGGCGTCGACGGTGGCTCGGGAATCTTCCTCGGTTCGGTTTCGATCTTCCGCAACAGGATCTCCACCGCGCGATCGATCTGCGGATCGCCGCCTTTCTGGACAATTTCCGGCGGATAGGGCACGTCGTAGTCCGGCGCGACGCCGTAGTTTTCCATAACCCAGTTGCGATCCAGGTCATACTTGGCGAACTCCGGGGTCGTCATATAGCCGCCGTCGAGAAACGACCGGTGGCCGCGGATACCGACGACACCGCCCCAGGTGCGCTTCCCGATCAACGGTCCGAGGCCGTACTTACGGAAGTAGTACGGGAAAATGTCACCGTCGGAGGCGGAGTGCTCGTTGAGCAGACAGGCGAGATGCCCGGTGAAAACCGCGTTGGGGTAGGTATAGGTCTCGAAGTTCCGCGACATCCCCATTCCCCCGAGCACGCGACGCAGCCGTTCGATGATCAACTGAGACACGAACCCGCCGCCGTTCCAGCGCACGTCGACGATCATCGCTTCCTTGCGAATCTGAGCGTAATAGGTGCTCGTAAACTGCTTCAGCCCGTCCCCGCCCATGTCCGGGATATGAACGTAGCCGATGCGTCCACCGGAAACGGAGTCGGTGTAGTGTGCCTTCTGCGCCACAAAGTCCTGATAACGCAGTTCGCTCTCCGATGCGAGCGGCGTCACCTCGGTCGTCCACGCGTTCGCGCCGTCGGGGGCGTCGGACAGTTTCAATGTGACGGTCTCTCCCGCCGTGTTGTCGAGGAGACGATAAGGATTGTCCGCCGCGGTCAGCGGCTTGCCGTTGATGGCCAAAACGTAATCATCGGGTTGGGCGCGGACACCCGGTTCGGACAACGGTGAGCGGCGGGCATCAATCCAGTTCTGTCCCTGGAGGATGCGACCGATCCGGAACATCCCGGCGGCCGAGTCGATCACCCAGTCGTTGCCCAGAAGCCCGACGCCGCTCGCGTCCGGCCGCGGCATATCGCCGCCGCCGATATAGGTGTGTCCCGTCGCCAGCTCACCGATCATCTCGCCGATGACATAGGTTAGATCGAACCGGTGCGACACATGACCGACCAAAGGTGCGTAACGGTCGTGCATCGCCCGCCAATCGACACCGTGATACCGTGTATCGTAGAAATAGTCGCGCTGCAGGCGCCAGCATTCCTCGAAGATCTGCTTCCATTCGGCCTGCGGGTCGAGCCACATCTTCATGTGGCTCAAATCGAGAACCTTGTCCCCCGTCTTGGCCTTTTCGCCGGTCGCATCGATGATCTCATACTTCCCGCCCTTGCTGATGATCATCTTCTTCCCGTCGGGCGTGATATCGTAACCGTTAACATCCTCAAGGAAGACGTGATGCTTCTTGTCTTTCATGTCGAACACATGGAGCGCACTTTTCGTGTCCTCAATCGGTCCGCCAAGACCACCCATGGGATGAGAGGCATAGAACACGCGTCCGTCGCCCGCCCACAGGCCGCCATATTGGCCGGGATCGACCGGGAGTTTCACCTGGCGGTCGAAGATGCCGTTGAAATCGATGACGACGTCCTTCGGCTTGTCCTTCCCCTTGTCCTTATCTTTGGCTTCATCTTTGTCCTTGTCCTTTTCGTCGCCGTTCCCGTTGTCGGCGTCGGTCTTCGCCCCGATCTCGTCGCTTTCCGGCGCAAACGGCGACGGCGTGTCGGCCGCCAGCAGGATGGCATAGATCTCGGTCTGCTTGTCGAGGATGTAGTTGAACTCATAGTTGCCGAGGATCGGGTTGAACGCCCGGTTGGAAAGGAAATAGAGGTATTTCCCGCTCAGGTCGAAGGCCGCGTCCCAGTCGTCGAATTCGCCGGTCGTCACCGGTCGCGTCGTGCCGCCACTGATCGAATACACCCACACCTGCGTGATGTCGTGCTCGTTGTTCTTGTGGTAGGCGATCCAGCGCGAGTCAGGCGACCAGGCATAGCGGCGAATGTCGCCGCGACGGCCCTCGTCGATCTTGATCTTTGTCTTCTTGTCGATGTCGATGTACCAGAGGTTGGTGCTTTTGTCCGACCAGACCAGTTTCTTCGAGTCGGGCGACCAGGAGAGACCGTACAGATACATCGAACCGTCGGTGGTCAGACGGATCGGCGTGCCCGCTCCCGAAGGGTCGATCAGGTAGATCTCATCCTCGCCCGACATGTCGGAGACGTAGGCGATCCACTTCCCGTCCGGGGCGATCGTCGCGTACTTCTCATGCGCGCCCGGCGTGTTGGTGAGATTGCGGGTGTTGCCCTTCTCGGCGGGAACGGTGAAGACCTCTCCACGCGCAGTAAAGATCGCCCGCTTCCCGTCGGCGGAGAGAACGTAGTCGCGGACCTTGTCGTCGCACTTCACAAAGTGCGGGCGCGCCAGCAGCCGGTCGGAGTTCAGTTCGACGGTCACCTTGCGCGGCGTACCGTCGGGAAGATCCAACACGTACAGATACCCACCGTTCTCAAAGACGATCGCGCCCGGCCCCATCGCCGGCCACCGCACATCGTACTCGGTGAAACTGGTCACCTGGGTCGTCGCCTTCGTCGCCGGATCGTATGCGAAGAGATTCAACGTACCGGTGCGGTCGGAGTTGAAATAGATCTTCCCCGAAGCGTGATCCCACATCGGCATGTTGTCGCTTCCTTCCCAGTCGGTGATCTGTTCCGATGTGGCATTGACCAGATCATAGATCCAGACATCCTGCGCGGAGCCGCCTTTGTGACGCTTCCAGGTACGGAAATCGCGGAAGATCGGGCAGTAGGCGATCTTATTACCGTCGGCCGAAAACGACGCAAAGCCGCCGCGCGGCAGCGGCAGAGGCTCGGGAAAGCCGCCGTCGGGGCTGACCAGATAGAGCATCCCCTCCCACACTGAGTGGGTCGCCTGACGTGAACGGTACAGGATACGGGAGCCGTCGGGGGTCCAGTCCATGACGATGCATTCGGGACCCATCCGCTCCGATGTCGACCGAATCGCCGGGTGGTAGCTCAGACGTTTCGGTTCGCCCCCCGCCGTCGGAGTGACGAAGACATTCTGGTCCCCGTCATACTGGCCCGTAAAGGCAACCATGCTCCCGTCACCCGAAAACCGCGGGAAGATTTCCAGACCGTCATCCGTGGTCAGTTGTGTAGCCGTTCCGCCGCTTGCCGAAACCAGCCACAAGTCCCCGCCGTGGGAGAAGACAATCTTGTCCTGATGAATGTCCGGGAAGCGCAGAAGCCGCCCTTCCTCAGCCGTGACGCTGCCGGTTACCACCAGAAGCAATGCTGCTGTCAGGATGAAACCCCGCCGCATGATACCCTCCTTGAAAAAGCTCGCGAGTGCCGGCTATCCGCGTATCGCACGGCCGGCCCGGAGTGGGCCGGATAACGCGGAATGGTCCCCTAATCTAACGGCTGGCGTCCTCGAATGTGCCACTTTTTTGGGGGAACCTGCCTGCCGCGTGCGAACGCCACTTGTCTTGCCGGCAACCGGAGGTCTATGATGCGGCGTGTCGATCTGGTAATCGCCCCCCGCCTGACAGCCGACAGCGGATAGCGAACACTTTGAATCCGGAATCTCGAGGTTCCCGACGCCATGCGCCTGACAGTTGCCTGTACGTTCGATGCCAACGGACTGGATGCCTTTGAGGCGGCGCGCGAGCAGCCGGTCGATTTGCTCGTCCTGCCCGAACTCTTCGACGGCGGCTACAGGAAGCTGGAAGCGACCGGCGGTCGCCCGGCCGCTGAGACGATTCTTGAGCGCTTCGCCACTCTCTCCCGGCAACATGCGCGAAACGTGGTCGGCGGCACATTGACGCTCGAAGAGGACGACGGCTACATCCGCAACACCTCCGTCGTCTTCTCCGGCGGGAACGAGATTGGCCGTTTCTCCAAAGTCCACCTGTACCGTCCCCTCGGGGAGGACCGCTACTTCGCGCCCGGCATGCTCGGGAAACCCCTGGTTCTCGAATGTGACGAGGGATCGATCCACTGCGGCGTCATTATCTGCTACGATCTGCGTTTCCCCGAAATCGTGCGCCCCTGGTTCAAGACCGGGCTCGACCTGCTGGTGGTCCCGGCCCGTTGGCCGCGGGTCCGAGACCACATCTGGCAGGTCCTGCTTCGGGCCCGGGCGATTGAGAACCAGTGCTTCGTCATCGGGGTGAACACACGCGACGATGAGGGTGGGGGCTCATACGCGTTTGGCCCATCCGGTGAGCCGCTCCTCGCGGTACGACCCGACCCGCAACCCGATGAACCGCTGTGGCATCAGTGCACTCTCGACACCGAGGTGATCGCACGCGTCAGGGAACGGCTGGACACGCGGCCGGATGCCGTCTTGCTGTGAGCAACGCGACCGCTACCGCCTACCCGAACGTCCGCTCCCGTCCCAGAATGCGCCGCATGACCGCGATCTGCCCCGCGTGGTAGAATTCGTGGGTGCAGAAGAAGAGAGACGTGTTGAGAGCGCTGGTGTCCTCGAAGACCGGCTCGCTGTCCTGGATGCCGTCGAGATCGGTGTCGGTCAACACCGCGAGGCGGGCGTTAATCTGATCGTAGTAGGCACACAGTTTCTCGCGCAGCTCCGCCATCGACGGATACGCATCCGCGTCCTCGCTGAAGTCACATCCCCGGCGGAAGAGTTCGTGCCAACCGCCCGGGAGAGGGGCATCGATACCGAGCGTCCGGAGAACGAGAAACGCATTGTAGACGATATGCCCCACGTTCCAGCGGATGTGCAGCAAGTTATCCTGCCCGCGCACCAGCGATTCGTCCTCGGTGACATCGTCGATCAGCCGCCGGACAGCCGTCTGATTGGCATCCACCAGGAATTGCAGGTTACTCTTCTTGTCTGTCACGATGCCTCCCTTGATGATTGCTACCGCCGCACAACGAGTGTTTTCAGAATCGGCGCCAGCCGTTTGCCGGCGGGTGCCAGCCGATAGCGGGCGGACGGGGGGTAATCACCGATAATTCGCCGTCCGATCAGCCCGGCTTCCTCCATCTCCTTCAGCGCCAACGCCAACGCGCGCGCCGTCACTCCCGACAGCACCGACCGCAGTTCAGAGAAGCGCCGCTCGCCGCCGCCTTCGGCGAAGACCGCGACAATCGGCATCGTCCACTTGCGCCAGGCGGTTGCGCCGATCCCCAGCCGGTCGACCGCGGCGGTCAGTGCGACGCAGCCCGGCCCCGATCGAGCGCCGCGCGTGGTGAGGACATACTCGGGACG
>DATKYL010000465.1:0-2963 GCA_035528515.1 Acidobacteriota bacterium
GACATTAAATCGACGGCCTCTGTCAGATTCATGGTGACAGGCGTGGGCTCGAATCTAATCGGCACGCGAGTGCACTTCAAGCGCTCTTTCCCGTCCGATCTCAGGTTTCAGGGATCAGGGATCGAGGCCGGGGACCGGATCGACCGAGAGCCACCGGAAGCGTCTCCTCCCCCTCCGATCTCCCGCGACCATCCGTTCCCGGGGTCGATCAAGAAAAAAATCCCAGCCCGGCCAGCCCCCTCGCTGAACCGGTCTGGATCCGACAACCGCACTCGGTGGCACCCCTGGCAAACCGCTATCCTCCGTTTTCGCGGCAAAAACGGGACGGCTCGCCGGGAAATTGCATTTCTAAGGCCTTGTTTGTTAACGGGTTGTGTTCTCCCGACCGGATGCCGTGGTTAGGCAGCCGGCAGGCTCCGCGATCACCAGTTGGAGGGTGCTGCTTCGGATTCTCCCGCCGAACGCCCCGCCGGCCGGAAAACCGTTCGGGAAAGCGCAGAAAGGGTGTTGACAGATTCGGGTACCCGGTCTATATTCTGATCGCCGAACGACTTTACCGCATGAAAGTCGGCAATCAATTCAACGGTAGTATTTACGTTCCTTGAGGTAACGACGCATTACGAATGAGAAAGCGCGCTTAGCGGGCAAGTTGATTCTGTGTCGTTTGCCGGGCAGTACCAATCGGTACTCAAAGCTTAAAGAGTTGCAGCGCGCGACACCGGCGGTTTGAAACCGCCGGCGTAGGATGATCAGCAGTCCCGGGGGGGATGTTAAGAGAGAGAGTGTAAGATTGGCCAAGGCGGCATTCGGCTCACGATGAAGAGAGGTCCACGGATGATCCGCTCGACAATCGGTCGAATTCCCAGCTCTGCTGCCGAACCGGGAATCCCGTCATTTATCGCCCCTCCGTTCCTCGGTGAGGGGTCTCCGCTTGACACGAATGAGACGGCCCGTGTGTGCATCACGCCGGACGGGCCTGTGGCTATGCTCAACAACCGTGTGCAGTTCTCAACATTTAACCTTCATGTCACGGCGAGAGGAGGTGTTGCGAGCGAAGAGTCAGTCTTTGAACGCTCACTTCAATCAACCGTAACCGCGAACCCTTTACAGGTCCAATCTGGAGGTGAGGTTACAGGGAAAATTGATATTGGAGGCACAGCAGCAAATGCTTGGCACAGTAGTCAGGGGGACTTTCTAACACGTGAGTTCCTCACCGAATGTGTCTCTCGATGGGGAATTCGAGTCCAACAGCATGAGAACATTTAAGGAGTTACAAATGAGGCGTTTCGGAACGACCATTAGCCTGGCAGCTTGTTTGGTCTTCCTTCTCGGCGGCACCGCCATGGCGGCCAACACCGTTACTGTCCAATCGGTCAGTGTCGGTATCGGTTCGTCCGGCGTGCAGGTCGGCGTCTACCTTGAGAACGATGTCGATCTCAGCGCGGCCGTTTTGCCGTTAGAGGTCCGTACCGTGTCGAACGGTGCGTATTTTGTCGGCACGTTCACGGTTGCTTCAGGTGGACGCGTTGCAGGGAGTGGTCTGTTAGACTTCGCGACGGTACTGTACTACGACACTCCCGCGGCTCAAACCTGCTCCGGTCCGACTTCATCGACCTGGTCCGGTGGCGCAGGCGCGCCGAAGGCAGACGGAAGCCCGGATGCGTACATGTTCAGTGGTCTGGTGACGATTTCTGCGTATTTCCCACCAGGCGCTGATGCACCAGGCTCGCCCGGTTTGGCCTTTAATTTCAACATGAACAGCAACGACGGTATCTTCGAAATCGATACCGCGTGCATGGCGCCGGCGAGCCATCTGATGTTCGTCGACGAGCTCGTCAACCCGATCAACCCCGTCTTCACCAAGGGGACGATCACCCTGCTGCCGAATCCCTGCCCGGATGGTGATGCCGCCTCCGATCTCAGTGCCGTTGTTGGTACTGCGACCGGTCAGACGGTCACCGCCAGTGACATCGACCCGATCGAGTACTACATGTACGACGGGCCCGGAACAGTGACGCTCGGCGGCGCTTGGTCCTACACTCCGACCTGCGGCGACTTTCCCGGCTTTGATGTCACCATCGAAGCCACCGATCGCGGCGAGGGCGGATGTGTCCCCAATGAGTCTTCCCTGATCACCTTCCACGTCAACGTGGCCCCGACCCCGCTGGTCGTCGGCTGTGGCGACGTGACGGTGCACTTCGGCGACGTGGCCACGCAGCCCATCATGGTTGCCGGCGGCTGCCCGCCGTACGTGAAGGTTGCGAGCATCGGCGCCATAACCGACTGGACCTACCCGACTACCTGTCTGGATCTGGGCGTCACACCGGTGACGATCACGGTGACCGACGATGTCGGCCAGGTGACAGTCTGTGGCTTTGACCTGACCGTAACCAACACCCTGCCGGTTTGCAACCCGGCCCTGGTGGCGCTTCTCTTCCCGCAGAACGTCAACACCTCGGTAGTCCTCGGGGCGACTGATGCGGACCTCGATGCGCTCACCTACACGCTCATCTCCGGCACTGGCTGGGGTGACGAGCAGATTGTTGGTGACACCTACAGTGCCACTCGTCCGACGGGCGACGGCGCTGCGTACGCGGTCACGTATGAAGTCTCCGACGGTTGCCAGTCGGTAACCTGCACCTTCGACGTGATCTTCGAAAACCCGTGCATCGAGGTCGTCGATCTCGATTCCGGCGATCCTTACAGCTGGGTCCTCAACGGCCGCAACCACACGATCGGCATCAAAGCCGCCGGTGGTTCGATTCCGGGTGGCCTGGCCGGTGGCTATGACTTCCTGATCTGCTACGATGCCTCCGGTCTGTCATTCCTCAGCGCCGTTATGCCTGGCGCGCCGGAAGGCCCGGGCTGGGAGTACTTCACCTATCGCACCGGCATCTTCGGCGGAAACTGCGGCAGCGGCTGTCCGGACGGCTTCGTCCGTCTGCTCGCTTTCGCGGACATGA
>DATKYL010000466.1:0-8236 GCA_035528515.1 Acidobacteriota bacterium
TCGGTTCTTTTGGCGCCTCGACGCGCACGGTCGGCTCACACGCCGCAAGCGCGATTACGGCGCCAAGAGACAGAACGGAGCGGGTCAAAACCATCGAGTTGCACCTTGGATCATGCGGGATACCTAAGATTATACGCATACATACCGCAATCCCGGCGGCGGTCGAGACAATTTCCTCACTGCGAAGAGTCAAAGCCGCCGTGAAGGAGGTCCGCGCCGATCCGGCGCCCCTCGCGCACGGCCTCAAGGATCGGTGCGAGCTCTCCGCTGAGGTTGATGTTGAACCGGAACGGGTATCCCTCGAGAACCGCGGGATTGGCGCCTTCCAGGCCAATCGCAAGCGTCAAGGCGCCGGCATCGGGCTGATCAACCGTGATTGAAAGCGAATCGTAGCCGAAATCCTCCAGCGCGTTCACAGTCAGCGCCACCTGTTCCCCCGAGTTCACCAGCGTCTCGCGCGCCGACCCCCAGTCGACCCGGATCGCGCCGGCGCCCGCCGAATCAAGCCGGCCGTCCGCGACGGAAAGGCCCGCTGGACCGATCCGGACCGGGATCATGCCCGAGATGCGGCCGGTCCCCGAAATTCCCTCGACCTGCCAGTCCCGCAGAAGGCGGTCGATCTCAACATCGCGGACCTGGACGTCGAAGGCGTTGGTCTTCGCGGTACTGTCCCAGCGCGCATCCTCGACCGCGATCTCGCCGCCCGCGACCTCGCCTACGGCATTGTGAATCCGCACCGAGACACCATTACGCCGCGGTAGGATCGTGAACTGCGCCCGTGCTCGATCGACCGGCACGCCCGCAATCAGGCGACGCGCCTCCAGTTGCTGAGGCCCCGCCGTGGCAAACGGCGAAAGCTGTCTGAGCCTGACCGCGCCCGAGAGCCCGATGACCTCGACGTCGCCAGTCCGGGTCGAGAGATCGTCGAAGGAAAGCTCGGCCCCGCTTCGAAAGGCCCCGTCGGTCGCGACGTCGAACGCGGCGCTTAAGCGAACGGCGCCTGCCACGTCGCGAAGCGCGGCCAATTTCGGGCTCAGGGCACTGGGCTGCAATCCGCCCTTGCGGAACGTGAGGCTGGTCGGGCCGACATTCATCTTGCCAGTCATCTCGACGACGTCGGCCAAACCCATAATGGGGAGGCGAACCGCTCGGTTCAACGTCTCGAGCGCGCCCGTGACGGAGACAAGCTCGCCGTTGCGTTCACCCTCAAGGTCGATCTTGAATGGGCTAAACCGAGCGACCCGGCTGCGGTCATGCACCTCGCCGGAGAGGGTAAACTCCGCCGCTTCCCCGGCCGCACCCCTGGGTGGGCCAAGGGGTAACCTCGCGGAGATAGCATTCAAGCTGATCGCCTCTCCCGGCAAGGTCAATTGCGCACTCTCGAGCCGGAGTTCCCCTTCGCTCCGTTCTCCCAATGCAAGTGAAAGCGTCATGCGGCTTCCCGCGTCAGCGAAGGCAACCTCTTGACCCTCGCGGCCCATCAACACTCCGGTCACCTCACTCGACGAGACCGACATCTCCATCCTCGCGTCCGCATCGCCGCCCGAAACGTCGAGGCGAGCCGTGGTCAGCAGCACCGGCTCACCGATCTCCAGGCGGCCGGGCACCGCGACACCGTCCATGGAGATCGTCAGGCCCGGCTCGACAGCAAGCGACCAGCGGCCGGCCATCTGCCGTACGCGGACATTCCCGTCGATGCCCGCAGTATCGGCCTTGAATCCTGCGAAGTTGACGTCGCGCATCTCGGCGCCAAGCGAACCCTGCAGGTCCATCTCTCCATCCGGGGTCAGCGACCCGGCGGCGTCCCATTTGGCTTCGCGCAGCAGCGCGCCACCCTCGGCCCCGGAGAAGGCGAACGCAGTTGCCCCGACATGCAACGCGACCGCAGCGGAGGTCGACAGCCGCCAGGATGCGTCAAACCCGGCTGTCGCGGCTGCACGGATCCCGGCCGTTGCGCCGCCGAACTCAACAGCAATAACGCCCGCGATTTCGGCGATGCCGCCATCACCCTCCGGAGACCACGCCAAGACTGGCCCTGAAGCCGACAGTGCGACGGAGAGATCCGGCGCAACCCCATCCACGGCAGGAAGGTGCAGCGCCGACTGGATATCGAGTGCGATTCCTTGCACGACCAGTTGGGCAGGGCGCGGCAGGATGATCTGCGCGCTGCCATTGTCGCCGCGCAACTCCCAATCCATATCTGCGGACAGAACGCCCGGCCCGATCGAGGTCGTCACCCCGCTCAGACGCAAATCGCCCTTGAGGGACAGCACCGCCGCCCGCCACATTTCGGGCCAGGCCGCATCGAGTGGCGGAATTTGCGCAGTTCCCTCGATCGTGTACCGCGCGCCGCCACTGGTTGTGGTGACGCTCATTGGTCCGGGAAGCGTCAACCCCACCAGCTCGGATTGACCTGCACCGCTGATCTCTACCATGCCACCTTCGTCTAGATTCTCGGATCGGACCGTTAATGCGGCGGTGGTGTGACCCAAGTCGAGACCGATCTCCAACGCGACGCCCAGCCCCTCGCCAGAGAGATCGAGTTCCCCATTTATGGCGATTGTGCCGCCGACAGGAGCGGTGAGAACAATCTCGGCGTTCTCCAGAACAATCCTCGGCAACTCGATTGACGGTCCGCCACCGCTGAACGCGAGATCCTTCAGCCGATTGAGCGTCTCGGGCTGGGTATGTCGAGGTTCGAACCTCAGACCCTCAATCCGCAGATCACGGAGCTGTCCCAACACAAGATCCGCGGGATCGTAGGTCAGCCAAATCTTTTGGGCGCTCAGCACGTCGGTACCAAGCGAGAAGTTCTCGATCACAGTCTCTGTCCGGCCTACGGCTACGACCTCGAATTGCGCGTCACCCAACCCGCGAGAAGAAAGAGCAAGTCTGACGGCGGCGTCAAAAACAGCCTCCCGCCATATGAGGCCAGCCGCCAAAACGAGCCCCAAGAGGAGGGTCAATCTCAGAAACGATTTCCGGAGCCGGGCCATGTGTTGCTATCACTCCTCACGCCGCAATCTGCCCTAAGAAATCGATCGGTCCAAGGCCAAAATAGGCTGCCCCTATTGGGGCGGGATCTGTTCCGATGTCAGCGACATCCTGCCATCCACCAATTCCCTGTCCTTCCAGGTCGGCACCATACTGAAGTTCCGTGCTTGCCCGATCGAGGCCCGCCGACGGTCGCATTGCTGACGCTCACGCCTGCAGTATCGGCCGATGCATAGCTCTGGCTGAAGAGCGAAGATAGCAACAGTGACAGTACCACGGAAGCACTTTTTTTCATGGGATATCCTCCGCAGCAGTAAAAACCCTGCCGAATTTTCCGACCTTTTGTACCAGACCAAAGAGCGCCTTGCTCTCTCTAGGATCAGCAGTCGGTTCTATTCTTGGCTCAACAGGCAAGGAGATAAATCAAAACCTGCGAGCTATACCGACGCGGATTTCGCTTGTATTCACCTGGCCTGAGAACTTGAAATTAGGAGGACCTGATCCAGCAAGATAAGTATCATCACCGAAATCCGAATAACGATAGTCGACCCGTCCAACCCATTGGTTGCCAAAGTCACGCTCCCAACCGACGCCTATAGTCCACCCAATTCGGCTATCTGACAGGTCTTGCGAAGGGGCAGCAGGAAGAGGATTGTCATCCCGCATTTCCCATATGGACTGCGGTTTCCGGGCATCGTGAAGTGTGATAGTCTTTCAGTCACAACAGGTTAGCCAAGACGGAGCGAGGATTTGGCAGCGAACGCGACGGGTGAGGCGGAATCCGGCCCTCTGCGGCTCCAGTTCGACCGATCCGTGAGGCTTGAGTTCCAGGGCGCGTCGATCAGCTCTGACGGCGGTTTGCTGATGCACCGTGAACTCGACGATGCCCTCGGTCTGATGGACATGGCGGCAGGGATGCTCGCCGATCCTCGCACGGGCAGGAATGGCCGTCACAGGCTCGTGGGGTTTCTGCGCCAATCGGTTTTCTCGCGTCTCGCCGGATGCGAGGATGTCAACGACGCCGACAGGCTTTGCCATGATCCGGTGATGCGGCAGCTTATCGGCGGTCGGGCGGTCAAGCATGGAGCGGCCTCGGCGAGCGCCATGGGCCGGTTCGAGACGGAAATGCTGACGCACCCGAGAACCTTGAAGTCTTGGCCGACCTGCCGGGTCGCTGGATTGATGCGGTGCACGACCGCCGGCCGCCGAAGGTGGTCACTCTGGACATGGACAGCTCAGAGAGCCCGGTGCACGGCGATCAGGAAGGTGCGATGTGGAACGGCCACTTTCAGTCGAAGTGCCTGCATCCGCTCTTCGTGTTCAACCAGTTCGGTGATCTGGAACGGTGTGAACTGCGGCCCGGCAATGTCCACAGCGCCGATGGCTGGGAGGATGTGCTGCGTCCAGTGCTGTCGCGATATTCGACCGAGGCGCGCCCGTCGATCACCCGCCGACGGTTCCGCGGGGACGCGGCCTTCGCCATTCCGGCGCTCTTCGAGTTGCTGGAGGCCGAGGGCTGGGGCTACGCGATCCGCATCAAGGGCAATCCCAAGCTGCACGAACAGATCGGGTGGCTGATGAAGCGCCGCCCCGGCCGACCGCCGAACCACGTCGTGCGCGAATACACCAGCTTCCACTACCGCGCCAAGAGTTGGTCGAAGCCGCGCCGGGTGGTCGCCAAGGTCGAGTTCCATCCGGGCGAGTTGTTCCCCCGCGTAGGCTTCATCGTCACCAACCGCAGCCTGCCGAACGAGCGAGTGCTGGCGTTCTACAACCAACGCGGCACCGCCGAGCAGCACATCAAGGAGGGCAAATACGCGATCAAGTGGACGCGTCTCTCCTGCGTGCGCTTCGCGGCCAACACCGTCCGCCTCCAGCTTCATGCCCTGGCCTACAATCTCGCCAACTTCCTGCGTACGCTGGCGACGCCAGACGAGATCGGGGCTTGGTCGCTGACCTCGCTGCGGGAGCGGCTGATCAAGACCGGCGCCCGGCTGGTGCGCCATGCCCGCTACGCCATCTTCCAGATGGCCGAGGCGGCGCTGCCGCGCCGGGTCTTCGCCGGCACCCTTGCACGGATCAATGGCCTGCGCGATCCGCCAGTCGCAACGGTGTCTGTATGATCGGCGGCCACTCCAGAACCGCGAGGCGCATCGCTGGCGTCGGGACACTCCACCGGATCCTAAAGGTCGCGAGTGCCGTTGAAAAGCAGCTGGATCTTCCATTCCGCGAGAATCGGATATTTGAATGACGCTTGAAAACCTCCAGAGCTTCGTCGTCATCCGGCCTAAATCGCAGGATCAGGTTCTTTTCCGCTTCTGAGTAAGCCGCGATGGCACATTTTCGGCGCGCCACTTCGGCGAGAGGCCAATCGATGAACTCATCCACATCCTGTACCTCGAGATCGTAAGGTTCCGACAGCCTGCTCCGACCAGCTGTGATCAGCCGCAAACTCACCTGCGGGAACAAGACCGAAGCTGGCGCGCGGACATGGGAGATCCTCACCTCGCTCGCAGCAAACTGCCAACAGACCGAAACCTCGTGCGTCGATCTTATCGTCGAACAGTTGACCATGCCAGACCGATGCGCTGACGCACTCAGTCCTCGAGGACAAAGGTCAACTCCGGGAGCTGCGGCACAAGCTGCGGGCGTTGGATGCGCGCAAGGAGGTTCTTGCCCGGATTGATGCGCGCGGGCAAGGCCGTCGCCGCCTTCGAAGCCTTCACCCCAGACAACGACCCGCATGGCGAGCACGACTTCGGAGCCCTTGATGTCCAGGGCAAGAGGGTGTTCTTCAAGGCGGATTATTACGATCTGCCGATGACGGCGCATTCGCCGGATCCAGCGAACCCGGCGGTGACACGCCGCGTCCTGACGATCATGCTCGCCAGCGAGTACTGATCACTTCCCCACCCTCTCACTCGAGGGTGGGGTTTTGTCGTCCTAGGATACGCTCGAAGTGAAGCGCTTTGGTCTTTGGATCGTAGTTGTAGTAGATCACCCGCCCGTGGGTCTGAAAGCTCCGGCGATCTGCACCAAGCTCAGGTCGTCGCCGGCCGATCCTGGGATGCACGGCGATGATCTCCCGGCAGACCATTCGTAGCTCTTCGACGAAGCTGATGGCGCGGGGTGGATTGTCCAGTCGGATGTAGTCGGCAATGCCATCGAGATCGGCGATGAAGTGCCGACTGTAGAGAATTTTCATGCAGCGTTAGAAAACGATCGTCTCCTGCAGCTGGTCGAGACGCTTGCGCCAGAAGGCGTCGCTATCCTCGACAGAGTTCCCTGCCGCGAAGTCTGCATCCGCCTCGGCGAGGCGCGCGCGGATCACCGCGAGCGGTGGTTCGGTGAGGATCGTCTCGGCGATGTGGTCCTGTTCCCCTGGCTCCAATGTCAGAGCATAGGCAACAGCTTTTTCGAATAAATCAGTCATGCGCATATTCTACCGCACGGTCGATATTGTGCAAATCGACCAATGGATTAATCCCCCGCTTCACCGGACAGCCGATCGTCCCATGGTAGAATATCAGTATGATCCCGTACGAATCCCAGCGCCCGGACACATCCGGGCAGGTCCTCCCCTCTCCGGACATGTCCGGACCGTGGCTCACCGTGCCAGAGGCCGCCGCCTATTGCGCCGACAAAGGCCTCAGCCGGAACATCAAGACCGTGCGCCGATGGGCGCAGCGCTCCCATGCAAAACCCGAGAACGCCGAGGTTCTGGCCCATGAGCAGGATACCGAGAACGGCTTTCGCTATGTGATCGAGCGCGAGTCCCTCGATCGCAAGATCGCCCAGGAACTCGACTTCGAAGCCCAGCGGGCACAGGCGGACAGGTCCGCACCCGCCCCGACCGGTGCGGACACGTCCGGACAGGCGCCCACCGAATATGTGGCTGAACTCCGAGAGCAGACAGACGAGGACACGTCCGCACCCGCCCGGACAGAGCCGGACACGCCCGTTCGCAAACTCGAGGTTGCAACCATCGGCGATGATTTCCTGAAGGATCAGATCTCCCAGAAGGATCGCCAGATCGACGAACTCAACGATCAACTCCGGCGCAAGGACGAGCACGTCAGCGCCATGCTCGAGCGCGACAAGGAGACCAACATCCTGATCAACGGTCTGCAGGAGGCGCTCACCCAGTCGCTCGGCATAGAGAGCCCGACCCGCATGCAGCTGCGCGCCCGAAGGCAAGGGGACAACCCCACGAGCAGCGATCACCGTGATGGGGTATAATTAATGCAATGAACGAAATGAGACGCGGAAACATCGCCAGCGTCGGCGACATCCTCGCGGAAAAGACCATCATCTTCACCGGCGCCGATGCCTTCACCGAGAAGGGGTTCACCCAGGTGCCCAATGTCATCCTCAGATCGAAGAAGATCTCGCCTGGCGGCAAGCTCGCCTATGCGGCGCTGATCTCCTATGCTTGGAACAACGACAGCTGCTTTCCTGGACAGGAAACCCTCGGCAACGACATCGGCGTCACCCGGCAGACGGCGAACGAGTACATCAAGGAACTTCGCACCAAGGGGTTCGTGAAGGTCGCCCGCCGGGGCCAGGGTCGCTCCAACATCTATGAGTTGCTGGTACCCCGTGGATAACCTCTCGCAGCCCGATATCCTGATGTCGGGATTCCCGACTTCTAGATGTCGGTTATCCCGACAACCAGAAGTCCGATTTCCCGACAGGAATAAGATACAGGGAAGAAGATTCAGAGAACTATATAAAGAAAGATTTTTTCGAAAAATGGGGATATGGATAGCTGGCCAAATAAATCTCCAATGCGGCAATGCCGAATCATTTCTACCATCTACAGCAACCGTATGGGTGCCTGCGCGGACACGGCCACTCAGTTAAGGAACTGCGCACTAAATTCGGGCTTCGGGTCATCAGCCTATCAGACGAAGCCAAGCAGTGTGGGCTACGCCTCGAAGACGAGGGTGCTTTCGCTGATGGCTGACACAGATGACGTGATGGCTCACCGCTATCTTCGCGGGGGATATTTCACCCGCCCAGCGCACGAGGCCCTAGACAGAACTTGCGTTAGCTTTCATCACTCCGTAGGTGGATCGTTACAGGGGCTTGGAATACCTGTCCGACTGTAAGTGTTCTACGTTCGTTCGGAGACAAAATAGAGACCAAAAAGAGACCAAATATGGAGGGATACCACCTAAGTCTATGATTTTAAACTATGGCCCCGTAGCTCAGCTGGACAGAGCACCGGCCTTCTAAGCCG
>DATKYL010000467.1:0-4860 GCA_035528515.1 Acidobacteriota bacterium
TCCCGCGAAACGCCCCCAGCGCGCACTTCTCCCGGAGTCCTTGATCAGGAGCCACTCCCGCCCATCGATCGCGGTGCGGCCGACCGCGTGAATGCCATGATCGTCGGTCGTCACGTGATTGTAGAAACGAAATTCCCGGGAGTGCTGGTTGATGTACTCCTGCGGGATGTCGAAATCCGGCACGACACAGATGTCTTCATAACCGTTCCAACCTGGTTCCGAGACATCGCCCGCCAGCACCATCGTGTACCCCTGCCGGATCGCCCCGTACAGCGCACCGTACCACTCATCGAGCGGCAGATTGTAGTAGCTGCTGTCATGCCACCAATTGTCGGGAACCTCGAACGGACCCTGTGTATGGAACGGCAGCGACGACGTCGAGATCAGACTGACATAATCGTCGAGATTGAGTCCCAGGACCTCGGTCACGAATTGCTGCGGCGTCACGGTACGCCCTTCGAATTCAAACGACGTCGGCGGCCGTCCCAGGTACCGATCCAGGATCACCCGCACATGGGCGATCGCCTCCTCCTCGTTCCAGTCGTCCTGCTCCTTGACATATTCGAGATAGTCACTCACAGCGTCCGACATCGCCGAGTGATCGTGCCGCTCCTGCCCGTCGATCAGACCCGAGTACACTTCATACGGCACCGCTCCGTACATGCGCATCATGCGCACGACCGCGTTGGCTTCCGAGCCCTGCCCCGCCCAGCGATCGCCGCGTTCCCGGATGAACCGCCGCGCCTTCTCGACGTACTCATAGTAAACCGTGTGCATCTCCGAGAGTTTGATCTCTCGGCCGGTCAAGCGGGCCGCCTCTGATTCGAGAAAGGACGTCGCTCCGAACGACCAACAGGTTCCAGTGCGATACTGCGCCACCGGCGGAAAGTGAAACGCGGCCCGGAACACCCCCGGTGAATCGGGCGCCACGATCCCGGACAGATCGAAACGCAGCTCCTTCTTGTTCTCCTTCTCGCGTTCCTCCTGCTCCTCCTGGCGGTCACGGATCGCCGAGGTGATGCTGTCTTCGATCTCTTTGAGCGAGTCGGCGATATCCTCCATTTCCTCGATCGCCGGATCGTAGTACCGCGGGATGTACTTAACCGTATCGTTCTGCGCCTGAAGCGACGCGGGCACGCCGATGAGCCCGAACAGCAACACGGCGACGCACGTTGTCTTTCGCATTCTCCACCTCCCGTGCGGGACAAGGTATCAATCGAAGAACCGGCCGCGGACAGGGCCGGGTATCACACTCCAACCAAGCACGGAGAAGTCGATCGGCCGGTCGCACCGTGGTGGGCCACGTAACGCTGTCGACGAATCCAGCACATCCGTATCAGCGCCGCCGCCGGTAAGCGTCTACTCCGTTGAGCATCACGGCTCCCGCAAATCTGCGCGACCGGCATGCCCAATCGGCCGTTCCGCGTGGCTGAGCCAGTTTGCCGTCACCCCATACACCCGTCGACCCCGGTACTCCACCTCCGAATGCCTCCAACTGATTAGACGTCTCGCATTCGGTCTAGGCAGTATCCTAACTTCAGATCATCACCTCAATCAGAACCGAAAACCAACGTCGAACTTCTGAAGCAAGTCACCTTCCATCTTGTCGTTCATGCGACGGGCACTGCTCACCGAACCGTACAGGTTGCCTGCATACCAGCCCAGACCTACGACACCCAACAGGACGCCAAGGCCATGTTGGCCCTTGCGGTTCGCCTCTATGGTGCCCCACAGAAACGCACCATTGATGACAAAAGCCGACAGTGCTGTCCGCGGATATCCGTCATAGAGGTAGCCGAGCCCGGGTGCTATCGCCAGAAACCCTGCGAGCGTAGGATTCTTGCGCCTCAGCAGACATGCCTCACGACACAGACGCGCGCAGTGAACCGCCTGAAGCTCATACCGAGACCCACGCGACACTCCCAGAAACGATCGCTCGGCGCTCACCCATTCACGCATGTGGGCCAACGAAAGACACTCTAGCAGCACCGCCTTTTCTACGATCTCATCGTCTCCACCCTGGTCGCCCCGGCCTATGGACCCGAACCTCTCGCGCGCCATCACATACCGGCCCGCGCGAAACTCGCTGGTGCCAATACTGAAGAGAACATCATTGCTGTCCCTACATGCAATGGGCTGCCCCAACAGGCTCTCGCCACAGGCGATTGCCTCCCCGTAGGATTCCATGAGGTAATAGCAATGACAAGTGGACTTGCGTGCCATCAGGATGTAATTCGAGGCCGGATAGTAAAACTCGAGACGCAGGTATTCGGTCACGGCACGCTCGTACTCACCGCGTTGCTTGAGCCACTCAGCGAACTCATACATGTCGGCATCGTCGCTGCACGGTCTTGCTCGGTCCGCGGGAGTGCGTTCGGCGGGAATATCCCCATTCTCGCTCGCCTGATCGGGTGCTGCCGGATTACTGGGGCGACGACGCCCCTCCGGACCGACGGACCCGGACCTTGGTGACCCGCCGTCAAGCCATCTGATCTCACCACCGACGAAACCGCTCGGGTACCGCTCTAAGTCAACCCCACATCGCATCAGGCGGTCGCATGTCATCAACCATGCTCTGACGGGGTTGTGTGTGGCGAAAACATCAAGTGAATACTGGGAACAGTGAGGATGCATGGGGCAAACTGTCCCCCGTGCAGTTCCCACGGTCATTTGGTAGTAACGAACCAGCCACCGGGAAAGCACGACATGGGGAGCCACGAGCACCCTTTGAGACTGTTCAAATGAATGCGGCTCCCGTTCGTCCACGGATACGGTATGTGATATTGGCCCTGAACGACCCACATTCGTGCTTTCGGCCGCTGCCGCTTCGCCCTCGCCGGCAGCAAGGGACAGAACCACCGACATCACAGCGGCAAGAAAAACACACGCGCCCCCCCTCCATCTGCAGGACATAATGTCTCTCCGGCAGATCGGTGGATTCTGAAAGGGGTCGCTCAGGACGGGCACCGGCTGCGCGGACGGTTAGTGGATAATTCCAGCATCGTGTGATGTACCCCAATCGATCGCGGTCGCGGCGCGCGCAGGCACCACGCGCCCCACCCAAGGCTGTCGCATACCCCGCGTTCTCCTCCAGTGATTTCCGTAGCGCAGGCGAGAAGCTGTGCTCGGTCCGACGCGATCACTTTCGACCGGAACGTCAAGCGCCGGAACGTTCGCGGAAAAGGGGAAACACACTACCTGCCGAGCCTCTCTGGGGGCAGCGGACTCTCTGCTGCGCGCAACCGACAAATGATATCAGACTCTATCTCCCCTCGAACGGCGCCGGCGGAAAGCTCGCGAGCATGCCCGCGACGCACCCACGAATGGCGTCACCTCTGACCATGCCTGATATCAAGCATCCGTACAGCCCCCCCTGACCCTGCGAGCCCACCCCCTTGTCCTTCCAGAGCATGTTCGCCGCCTGTCTGTTCAGGAGGATAGCGGTGGTTTCTATCTTGAAAGAATAGCCGAGTGCCGTCTTGCCCGAGGCATCGTTGAGATAAACCACGAGCATGTACTGCGTCTCACTTGAACCGAGTATGGCCAGCTCACGTGGTTCCATCTCGGCAACCTCGTCATTTGAGATGTCAAGGGTGTCGGAGAAGGCACCGGCTCTAATGACCGTCAGTCGCTTCTTGATCAATTCCTTCTCAACCTTGTTGCCGATATCGGCCTCGAGATTGATGCCATGTGATTTGTCGATCCTTTGGTCGATGACGGGGAGCAGAGTGACGGTTCTGATGTTAAGAGTGAAGAGACCCGGATCGGCAAAGATGGGGATCTTGGCAGTCTTTGTCCCTGCCGCACACTGGATCAACATCGCCGCCGACACGAGTCCGATGAGTGAAACAGCTAGGTATCTTCTGGTCCGCGCCATCGCCAGCTACCTCCTGTGCCTCAAAGATCATACAGCATCTTGGCTGCTGTCTCGAATTTCTTGTTTGTCGGTTCATACCTTACGACGGACCCGTTCTTCCAGACGATTCCCCCGCTCTCGAGGGAAACGAATGTGACCTTCAGCTCGGTTGAACTCGTCCCCTGCGCCATGGCCCCGGTCCCAGAATCGTACGTGGAGCCGGCACCGACCTTGACTCTGACATCCTGAATACAGACGATGCGAGCCCCGGAAATCTCCGCGAGCTCATGCAGCATCGGGAGTAAGGCGCTCTTGTCCTTGAAACTGCTGGCGAGAACACGGCATTCGCTGGACAGCCTCTCCACGACAGTTGCTGCGGGCCCGCGCTTGTCAGACGGAAGACTGTCCGCTGTCAAAACCCGAAAACCCGCCTGGCTGAGTCGATCGACGGCGAGAGACATCATGAGAGAATGCACGCGGTCAGCACCATGCACCTTGGGTGGGAGAGGTTGCTCCGACCTGACGTCTTCGCACGTCATGTAGGGAGGCAGCAGGAAAACGGCCTCATGCTGTCCGGCGAGATTCAGCAACGCTGGGTCCTTGGTCGTACCGACAGCGACCGGATACGTCGTAGTGGCGCATCCCCAATGGGATATCCCCGCGACGACCAGAGCCACCGCCCCATTAAGCAGCTGTTTCCGTATGTCAGTTTGCACGAGTCAGGACCCCCTCCCTCAAAAGTCAATCACCCAAGAGAACAACTAGACTGATGGCGGCTCCAAAGATAGAACCGCCACTCTCCGGCGGGTCCGAAGAACTGTAAGAACGCGAGTCGGTACCGGGCTTCAGCCGTATGCTGCCAATCAAGCACAGCCCCAGATTTCTGCTGAACGGGAGGATGCCGCCACCGCCGAAGAGCAAGCCAAACTTGGTTTCGTCTACAGTGACCGAAGCATCGTCCGATCCGTCGGTGATTGTGAGAGTCAAGTTGTGATCCATTGCCC
>DATKYL010000468.1:0-7164 GCA_035528515.1 Acidobacteriota bacterium
GTCGCGCCGTAGCGGGTACCCTCCTGCTTGTTTTCCTCCTGGGCGATGGTTGCGCGTCCGAGGTGCCCGGTTTCGACGCCCAGCGTGCCTTTGAGGACCTCGTGCGACAGACGGAGTTCGGTCCCCGGGTTCCGGGCACCGCGGCGCACCGCGCCTGTGCCGACTGGCTGCATGAGCGGCTGGCCGACCTCGCCGATTCCGCTTGGAGACAGCCGTTTATGGGACGGCTTCACGGCGTCGCCGATTCGGTGCCGATGATCAACCTGGTCGGACGTTTCCGCCCGCAGAAGGAGCGGCGCGTCCTCCTCGGGGCGCACTGGGATACGCGCCCGTTCGCCGATCTCGATCCCGATTCCGCCGCCCGAACGGCATCCTTCGCCGGAGCGAATGACGGGGCCTCGGGGATCGCAGTGCTGCTGGAAATCGCCCGCGCGCTGCAGGCGACCCCACCCCCGGTCGGTGTGGACCTCGCCTTCTTCGACGGCGAGGACGCCGGTGCCTACGGCGAGACGACCGGACTCTGGATCCAGGGCTCACGCTATTTTGCTGCCCACCTGCCGGCCGACTACGCCTGGGTGATCGTGGTCGACATGGTCGGTGACCGCGATCTCCGCTTGCTGCGGGAGGGGCATTCGCTGCGCCTCGCGCCGGACCTGGTCGACCGGGTCTGGAACACCGCGCGCCGCATCGGCGAGACGGCGTTTCTTGACTACCGCGGAGAGAACATCATCGATGATCACCTGCCGTTTCTGATGCGCGGTATCCCGGCCGTGGACATCATCGACTTCGACTTCCCATACTGGCACACGACGGCAGATACACCCGACAATTGCGCACCCGCCTCATTGGGATCCGTCGGACGGGTTCTCTTACAGATGGTCTATTCTGAATGAGTCGTCGACTCCGCGAGGCGGACCGGTGACAACGCCCGAACCGAACGACAGCCGTTCCCGAGCCGGTGCCTACGGCTTCTCGCGATTCGAAGTTGGGGCGCTCCTTCTGGTTGTGCTGATCGCCGCCGGGCTCGGTCTCCACCAGTGGTGGCGGAGTCATACCGCCGCGGTGGCCGCGCCCTGGATCATCGAGGCGGCGGTGATTGATGGGCATCGCCCCCCGAGCGACGGGGGGGGCGATTCCGCGCGGGCCGACAGCCGCCGCCTCGCACCCGCACCCGAGGTGGCGGTCGATGTCAACGCCGCCGAGGCCGACGAACTGGTGCGTCTCCCGGGTATCGGTCCCGTGCTGGCCGGTCGGATCGTCGCTGAGCGCGAACGGGGCGGACCGTTCAGTGACCTGTCCGATCTGCAGCGGGTGCCGGGAATCGGGGCCGGCAAGACGCGGTCGCTGGTTGGCTGGGTGACGTTTTCCTCATCCGTTCAGCCCGACACAGTGGGTGGGCAATGAGGATCATTGCCGGTCGATTCAAAAAACGGCGGCTGCGGGCCGTTCGTGGCCTCACGGTGCGGTCGACCGCCGACCGTGTCAAAGAATCGCTCTTCAACATCCTGGCCGGCGAAATCCCTCACGCGGTCGTCCTCGATCTTTTCTGCGGTGCCGGCTCACTGGGACTGGAGGCGCTCTCGCGGGGTGCCGACCGGGCGGTCTTTGTCGACCGCTTGAACGTCGCGCTGGCTTGCACCAGGCACAATGTGGAAACCCTCGGTGTCGAACGTGAGTCCGCGGTCATACGCATGGATGCCCTCACCGCGTTGCGGGCTCTCGAACGCCGCGGCGAGGTGTTCTCGCTCATCATCGCGGATCCACCCTACGGCGAACGTTGGCCGGTGCGGACGCTGACGGCGGTCGCCGAATCGGGTTGCCGCTCCGAAACGGGGATTCTGGTGATCGAGCACCACAAGAAGGACCTGCCGGGCGACCCACCGCCCGGCTTTTCGTTGTGGACTTCGCGGCGCTTCGGCGATACCGTGTTTACGATCTGGCGCTGGGAACCGCGCCCCACCACCACTACGGCCGGACGAGCGAACAAGGACAAGGAGACATCGGATGGGGGAGAGCAACCCGGCATACCGCCTGGCCATCTACCCGGGAACGTTTGACCCGATCACATACGGCCATCTCGACCTGATCGACCGGGCCCTTGAACTCTTCGATGACCTCGTCGTGGCAGTGGCTCATAACTCGACCAAGAACCCTCTGTTCACGGCCGAGGAACGGCGTGCCATGATCGCCGAGTCGCTGACCTGCCTGAAGTCGGAACGGGCCCCCAGCCACATCGAGACCGTCGCCTTCCACGGGCTGCTCGCCGATCTGGCGACCAAGCGCCGGGCGACCGCGATTCTCCGCGGCCTCCGCGCCGTTTCTGATTTTGAGCACGAATTCCAGATTGCCCTGACCAACCGCGCGCTGGCACCGGCGGTCGAAACCGTCTTTCTCATGCCGAATGCCAAGTACACGTTTCTCTCCTCGACCATCATCAAGGACGTCGCCCGGCATGGCGGCGATGTGAGCCGTTTCGTCCCCCCTGCGGTGCTGCAGAGGCTGACCGCGCGCTTCTCCCAGTGACGCGGTAAGTCCCGACCCGCAAAGCCCTTGCCGTCCCGGTGACCCTGCTTTGACTTCACCCCCGGAGTTTGCGTTTATTCCGGATGTTGAGCCGGAGATTCGCGATCAGCGATCCGCGCTCCGAGGTCGACTCATGAGCGGGAACCTGTTCGAACGTCTGCTGAAACGCCTGGGCTTGCGGCTTTTGCGCTCGTGGGCACCCGCGCGCGGACCGGCCCCGACGACGGCCGATCTCGAAAAGGTTGAGCGCATCCTCGTCGTCAAACCCGACGAGCGGATCGGCAACGCGATTCTGGTGACATCGCTTCTCGTGGCCTTGAAGGGACGGTTCTCCCGCGCTCATCAGGTTTGTCTCCTGAGCCGGCGCTACGGTGCTCTGCGCGAGCACCTGCCCTCGACCGATGAATTCATCCTCTTTGACAAGCACGCCGCCGCGCGCAGTCCGCTGCGCTTCCTGGCCGTCATCCGTCGCTTGCGGGCGATGCGTTTCGATCTGGTGTTCGACGCCGCCGGAGATCACACCGTATCCTTCACCCACCTCGCGCTGGCAGCGCTCTCCGGCGGACGGTTCCGGATCGGCCACGCCCGCGGCGCAGCGGGGCAGTTCTACGAGGTCGCGGTGCCGGTGCCCGAGGGCGCGCGTCATGCGTCCGAAACACATCTCGATCTGCTCCGTGCTATCACACCGGTCCGTTCATCGACCAGACCCCTCTTGCGTCCCGCCCCGGACAGCGGCTTCGCCGTCGGGTTCCGCAGCGAACACGGCATCGACGAGAGCCGGCCGCTCGTTGTCATTCACCCCGGCGCCCGCGGTCCCAAGCAGTGGCCGCCTGAGAGTTTCGCGCAGGTGGCGCGTCATCTGAAAGATCGAAGGGACATCACCATCGCCTGTGTCTGGGGCCCCGCCGACCGCGAGGCTGCCGAGGCGATGTGTGCCGCCGCCCCGGACGCGGTCATCCCCGCCGGCATTCTCAGTTTTGACGATCTGATCTCGCTCGTGCGCGACGCCGCTGTTTTCCTGTCGGCCGATTGCGGGCCGATGCATCTCGCCGCCGCGGCGGGAACGCCGGTGGTCGCCGTCTTCCAGGCCAGTGAACTCGCGAAATATCACACGCTCGGTCCGTTCGATCGTGCGCTTGACGGCCGCTCACAGCCGCTGTCGACCGACACAGTCGTCGATGCCGTTCTCGATGTCATGGATCGTTCCGTGTCGTCATCGGAGAGGATTACGCGGCCACCGACACGGGAAACCACCGGCCGGACGGGATGATGGTGAGTCCGACGCAGAACATGACGAGCCGACCGCTGCTGCGGTTCTTCGGATACGCGCGCCGTCACTGGACGCATCTGGCGGCATCGGGCGTGGCGACTATCCTCTTCGTGATCCTGTCGGCCACCCTGATCTGGCTCATCGGTCCGCTCGTCAGTACGCTGTTCAGTAACGCGTCGGCGGTCGCGCCGGCGACGGGGACAAGCGGCGGCGTTGCGGGATTCTTGGACCAGATCAAGGCCGCCCTCCAGGGTCTTCTGGACCTGGTCATCGTCCGCCCCGATCCCCTGGCCACCCTCGCGCGCCTGTGTGTCACCGTCATCCTGATTTCGCTCCTCAAGAACATCCTGCGCTACCTGCAGACGCTCATTGTCGCGGTAGTCCAGCAGCGGGTGATCAAGAGACTCCGGGGAGAGCTGTTCGCGCATTATCACGACCTCTCCCTGGCCTATTTCACGCGCACCCGCAGCGGTCAGATCATCTCCCGCGTCGTGCATGACGTCAGCATCCTCAACGACATGCTCGACATGGCTTTCAATCGCCTCCTGCGCGACCCGCTGCTGGTGCTCGTCCTGTTCGGTTCACTCTTCGTGATCAGTTGGAGGTTGACGCTGTTGGCGTTGATCATCCTGCCTCTGTCGATGGTCGTGATGACGCTGGCGGGACGATTCATCCGGCGTTACTCGCGTCGTGCCCAGGAACGCATGGCTGACCTCAGCTCGATTCTCGAGGAGACGGTGGGCGGGGTCCGGGTCGTCAAGGCGTTCGGGATGGAACACCACGAGCGCGCCCGCTTCGGCGTCGCGAATCTGGCCTTCTACCGGGCGATGGTGAAGATGTTCCGGGTGCGGCACCTCAATGCCCCGATCAACGAGTTTCTGGGCACGATCGCGGGGGTCCTCATCCTCTGGGTCGGAGGCAAGGCGGTCTTGGGCGGCGCCGGACTCGCCCCGGGCGAATTCCTGACCTACATATTCCTGATGTTCTCCATCATCGAGCCGATCAAGTCGCTCGCCACGGTACACGCCAGGATCGCCCAGGGCCGTGCCGCCGCCGAACGGATCTTCGAGGCCCTCGATACCCCGGTCGACCTCTACGATCTGCCCGGCGCGCGGCTGCTCATACGTTTTGAAGAAGCGGTTACCTACCGGAACGTCGGTTTCCGCTATGGCGACGGTGACTGGGTTCTGCAGGACATCGACCTGACGATCCCGCGCGGGTCCTCCGTGGCACTGGTGGGCCCCTCCGGTGGCGGCAAGTCGACCTTATGCGACCTTCTGGCCCGATTCTACGATCCGCAGGAAGGGATCATTACGATCGACGGAACCGATCTGCGCACGTACACGATCGCATCGTTACGCGCACATCTTGGTGTCGTTACGCAGGACGTGATCCTTTTCAACGAAACCGTGGCGCAAAACATCGCCTACGGCGTCGCAACACCCGACCCCGACCGACTGCGGCGCGCCGCGACCGCGGCCAACGCGCTCGAATTCATCGAACAACTGCGGTGTGGTTTCGATACCGTGATCGGCCCGCGCGGGATGACCCTCTCGGGCGGCCAGCGCCAACGACTGGCGGTGGCGCGCGCGATATACAAAGACCCGCCGATCCTGATATTCGATGAAGCCACCAGCGCCCTCGACACGGAATCGGAAATCGCGGTCCAGCGCGCGATTGACAACCTCCTGCGTGATCGCACCGCCCTGATTGTCGCCCACCGGCTGTCGACCGTGCGCAACGCCGACTGCATCGCGGTCGTCGACAAGGGACGGATCGTCGCTTCCGGTTCGCACGAATCACTGATGGCGCAGGACGGATTGTACCGGCGCCTCTACGAGATGCAGTTCGCTGATACCGATGTTCTCCGGGATGTGACCGTATGAACCGCCACGTCCTGTTTTGCGACAGCCTTGCCTTCTGGGGCGGGGGAGAGCACTGGATCGTGGCCGTCGCCCGGGCGCTCGCCGCCCGCGGCTGGCGTACCACGGTCGCCGGACGCGACGGGAGTGAACTTCTGCGCCGCGCCCGGGCCGCGGGTATCGAAACCGTTGCGTGGCCCTACCACCGCGATTTCGACTGGGCGACCATGAGCGCCGCCGCCGGATTTCTGCAGCGGCAGGCGCCCGATCTCGTGCTGGTCACCACGGGACGGGATATCCGCACCGCCGGACTCGCCGCCCGCTGGCGTGGCCTGCCGGTGGTATGGCGCATGGGGCTCATGCCGAAGGACAAGTGGATTCATCGCCTGACCTGCACTTGGGTCATCACCCGCATCATCGCCCCGTCGGAGTACGTGCACAGGCAAATCGAATCGCTCCACTGGCTGCAGGGCCGGACGACCGTTATTCCCAACGGCGTTCCCGACATCACCGCACCGTCGCTTGAAGATGTTCAGGCGGCGCGGACGCGCCTGGGGGTCGCTGCCGACGAACGGATCATCCTCTATGTCGGGCGTCTGCTCCCGGCCAAAGGAGTCGACGTTCTCGTCCGTGCCTTCGGTCCGCCGGCAGCCGCATCCCCCGATGTGCGCCTGATCATGGTCGGGACCGGACCGGAGGAGGAAACGCTACACGGTCTCGCAAGTGAAAGCGGCATCGCGGACCGTATCACTTTTGCCGGTTTTACCGACGACCCGTCCGACTATTTCACCGCTTGCGATCTTCTCGTTCTCCCGTCGCGCTTCGAGACATTCGGCTTCGTGCTGCTCGAGGCGATGGCGCGGGCCAAGCCGATCGTAGCGACACGCGTCGGTGGTGTGCCCGAGGTGACCGGCGACGATTCTGCGCTCCTGGTGGGCGCTGACGACCCTAACGCACTCAGTGAAGCGATGAGTACGCTGCTTCGCGATCATGAGATGTGCCGTACCCTCGGTCGGTCGGGGCAGCAACGGATGCGCGCGCTATTCTCCGAATCGCGGATGGTCGACCGCGTCGAGGAGCTGTTCTTGAGCGTCATTACCAGCGGCGGAGCTTCGCACGGAAACGCCGTCCCACTCGAATCCAGGTCATCGGCCGTATGACGATCAGATGAGGGGCGCGTGACACTACGAGTACTCTTCAGCGACAGCTCGCGCGGTTGGAGCGGCATCCAGAAATGGATGGTTCTCTCGGCGAAGGAGTTTTCCCGCCGCGGCTGGCAGACGATCGCCGCCGGCCGTCCGGAAAACGAGTTTGTCCGCCGGGCGGACAGCGCCGGTGTCGAGACCGTGGTCTGGCCGTTCGCCGGTGATTTCGACCCCCGGACGATCACCGCCGCCCTCGATCTGATGCGCCGCCGCCGGATCGATCTGGTCGTGGCGGTCGCCCCGCGCGACATCCGGACGGTCGGCATCGCCGCCTGGTTGAGTCGGCGACCGGTCGTCTTCCGTA
>DATKYL010000469.1:0-4719 GCA_035528515.1 Acidobacteriota bacterium
CGGGTGAGTACAGCCGGGAACTATCTGCGAAGGTGTTCTCGGGTCAGTGCCGGTTGATCGAATTGGGGTTCCGGCAGGGTGGCCCTCCCGGCTATGGCCTCAGGCGGATGCTAATCGACGAGGCTGGCGCTGAGAAAGGCGAGCTCCGGCGCGGCGAGCACAAGAGCATCCAGACCGATCGCGTGACACTCGTACCGGGTCCCCCGGAGGAAATCGAAGCTGTTCGCAACATCTACCGCGCCTTCGTCGAGGACGGCAAAACCGAAAGCGAGATTGCCGCCCAGCTCAATGACCGTGGCATCCTGACCGATCTCGGCCGGCCGTGGACCCGTGGGACCATTCACCAGATTCTGATCAATGAAAAATACGCCGGCAACAACGTCTGGAACCGGATCTCGTTCAAGCTGAAGAAGCGGCGAACCCGCAACCAGCCGGACACTTGGGTCCGCGCCGAGGGCGCCTTTGACGCCGTCATCGACAAGGCGCTCTTCGATGCCGCACATGCGATCATAGGTGCGCGATCACATCGGCTGTCAGACGAAGAAATGCTCGACGGTTTGCGGGGCATGTTCGAGGCGCACGGATACCTCTCCGGTCTGATCATAGACGAAGCCGATGCACTCCCCTCGAGCAGCGCTTACCGAAGCCGCTTCGGCAACCTTTTGCGCGCGTATCGTCTCGTGGGGTTCAAACCAGATCGCGATTATCGCTACATCGAAATCAATCGGAAGCTCCGAGCACTTCACCCGGACATAGTGGCAGAGACGATCGCCGGAATTAGATTTGCAGGCGGTAGTGTCGCCCAGGATCCACAGACTGACCTGCTCACGATCAATGACGAGTTCACGGCGTCCGTCATCGTGGTCAGATGTCTCGAGACCGTCGCGGGATCTCTGCGCTGGAACATCCGTCTCGACACCGGGCTTTGTCCGGATATCACCGTCGCCGTCCGCATGGACTGGGCGAACGAGATGCCTCTCGACTACTATCTCCTGCCTCGCCTCGGCATGACCGTTCCGCGGCTCCGACTCGCGCAACACAACGGTTTCTCACTCGACGCTTACCGTTTCGAGACGCTCGGGCCGCTCTTCGATATGGCGGCGCGATCACCGCTACCAGAGGCAGCGTGATGGTCGCCGAGGCATCGCAAACGGCTGAACTCATTCCTGTCGATCAGATCTCGGTGGTCAATCCGCGGGTTCGAAACAGAAAAGTGTTCGATGCGATTGTCGAGAATATTGCAGAGCTCGGCCTGAAGCGGCCGATCACGGTTGCCCGGAGAGATCAGACCGACGGTCCGCATTATGAACTCGTCTGTGGTCAGGGACGCCTCGAGGCCTATCGCGCACTCGGCCAGGAGACAATTCCGGCGCTCGTTATCGACGCCAGCAGCGAAGACTGTCTGGTGATGAGCCTGGTTGAGAACCTGGCCCGGCGCCAACACCGAGCGATCGATTTGCTCAGAGATATCGAGGGCCTCAAACGGCGCGGCTACCGCGAGGCTGAAATCGCCCGCAAAACACAGCTCTCGCTCAAATATGTCCGTGGCGTCATCCGCCTTCTCGAAAATCGCGAGCATCGGCTGCTTCGTGCCGTAGAGAGCGGCCAGATCCCCGTCAGCGTCGCAGTCGATATCGCCGAGGCCGACGATGCCGCCATGCAGGATGTCCTCCAGCAAGCCTATGAGAGCAACCTTCTGCGCGGCGCCAAGCTGAAGGCGGCGAAACGGTTGGTCGAGGCGCGCCAGAAGCATGGCAAAGGGCATCGCACGACCGATTACAATTACAAACGGCCGCTTTCAGTCGAGAGCCTGCTGCGCACATACCAGGATGATGTCGAAAAGAAGCAAATGCTGGTGCGCAAGGCGGCGGTGGCGCGAGATCAGATCATGTTCGTGACCGAGGCGCTCCGAAAACTCCTCGCCGACGGGAATTTCGTGACACTGCTTCGTGCCGAGGGGCTGGGGACGATCCCACAAAACATCGCCGAGCGGCTCACAGCGACCGAGGAGATCTGATCATGACGCGCCGGGAGAACGACAAGCTGGTGCAGATGGCTTTCGAGAAAGACGTGACGCGCATCGACATAGCCGACATCCATCCGCTGTACCTGGTGACCGCGGCAACGCGGCAGACCGTCAAATACAAACGGATTGCCGCTTCGATCCGCGAGGTCAGTGTGATCGAGCCAATTGTCGTCGCACGGGATCGGTCCGAGCCGCAAAAATATCTGCTTCTCGACGGACATCTGCGTCTCGACGTTTTTAAGGATCAAGGCGTCGATGAGATCGATTGCCTGATCTCGACCGACGATGAGGCCTTCACCTACAACAAACGTATCAGCCGGCTCGCAATCATTCAGGAACACAAGATGATCCTAAAAGCGATCGAGCGTGGTGTCCCGCAAGCGCGCCTGGCGAGGGCGCTCAACATCAACGTCAAGTCATTGCAGGACAAGACGCGGCTGCTCGACGGGATCTGTCCCGAGGCGGCAGAACTTCTCAGAGATAAGCACATGTCGATGACGGGGTTCCGGATGCTCAAGAAAATGACATCGGTGCGACAGATTGAGGCCGCCGAATTGATGGTCGCCATGAACAAATACACCATCAACTACGCGCGGTCGCTCCTGGCCGCCACCCCTCTGGCGCAACTCAAGGATTCAGAGATGCCGAAAGCCATCCGTGGTGTGTCGAAAGAGCAGATCGCGATGATGGAGCGGGAATCTGCAAATCTGGAACGGGAGGTGAGACTTGCGGAGCGGACCTATGGCGCCGATCATCTCGATCTCGTGCTCGCCCGGGGTTATGTCGCCAAACTCATCAGCAACGCGCGCATCATTCGCTACCTCGCAAAAAATTACTCGGAGTTTCTGCCGGAGTTCCAGCGGATCGCGGAGGCGGACGTGCCCGTCTCCTGACGGGTTGGCGAAGGAAGGTTTCGGATCGCGTGAATTTGCGCGCGGGCCGACATTGAGGACCCGAACCCTTATCAAGCATGGGGACCGCGGGAGACGCCGCACTGTGGGGCGGATCGAGCGCGGCGGTGGGGATTGCGGCGAACCCGTTCGGAGCCCACCAGGTCGGAAATGAACTTACCGGCCGAGACATCGGAGTTATTTGGCTCCGTTAGCACGTTCGGGCACACCATTTGAGGCATCGGATTCCCTGTGCCGAGATGGTGACGCGCCCTCAACTGACGAGCGCAGGCTCGGCGGAAAACCCTAGCCCGTACTGGCAGATTCCGTTGAAAAAGTCGGATCGTTGGTCTGCGGCACGTACGGTTCGGGTCATCGAATGAGTTGGTTCCATCAGGCTAGAGCAGGTTCCACTCGATCTGTTTCATATCCTGCGTTAGCGAAGTAGTTGGCGGCGAAGTCTGGCGTGACCGCATCGAGGGCGTTTGCGATGGCGGCCCAAAGAGCGGGAACTGTGCGGGCGGCCTCCTTTCGCAGGAAGGCTCTGATCTGCGCAAAGGCCTGTTCGATCGGGTTGAAGTCGGGGCTGTATGGCGGCAAGAATTCAAGGCGCGTGCCGGCTGCCTCAATGGTCTCGCGAACACCAGCGATCTTGTGGGCGGACAGGTTGTCCATCACCACCACGTCGCCTTCGCGCAGGGTCGGCCAGCATCTGGCCTATCCAGGCAAGGAAGGCCGCGCCGTTCATGGCAAGCCTGCCCCGGACCTGATCCGGGGGCGATGACCATGGGCGCGGTCATGCCGCTCAGCCGCGTCGCGGCGGGTGGAGCTGCTACGACGCCGGACCCGAATGACTCTGGTCCCCATCCGCCGATCCGGACATGAGCCTCGCGCCAGGCGGGCGGACGCGTCAGGAGATCGCCGCCGCGACCCGTCCATGCCCGGCGACGATGCCGCCCGCCGCGTCGATCAGCACCGGATTGGTTCAACCAAGCCTCGTCAAGCTGTCGGCGATCTGCCGGATCTGTTTCGCCGAGTGGGTCCGCGGGTTGCCTAAATAGGGCATCAGCGCCGCGATCGGGCGCTCGACGATCTCGCGGCGGGTGCGAGGGTAGATCTTGTTTGCATGACAGTTCCCTGACGTTGTTGATGATCAGGGCTAGGCTGCCTCGTTCTCGAGACGGATCGTCTCAAAAAATTTGTGCCAGGTGAGTGTCGGTGCCGGTCAGCTTCGCTTCAACTCCCTGACGGCTCGGTCCAGAGCAGTGCCGATGCGCTGCGGCGTGACGGCCGGATCGACGATCCGGAAGACCGCGCGAACGAATCTTCCCGCCGCGCTCATCGGCTCACCCCTGTATTCAAAATTGTCGTAGGGGCTGTGCGTTGCCGGCCTGCCGGCAACCTGCTCGAACAACACCGCCAGCCGCAGCGCCGCCCGGTCGATCGCGATGTCGCCGGCCGGGCTGCTGCGCGCGGCGCTGCTCGCATGTGCGGCAGTCGACAGGTCTACGAGGTCGATCAGCGCGCCTTTCCATCGTGGATCGTCCGCAGCGCCCATGCGCGGACGGGCGACGATCAGCTCCATCCCCGTTGCGATGTCGAGGCCCGCTAGCTGATCGGCCAGCGCCTCCGCCCGCGCGCCTCCCTCGGGCACTATTTGGCATTCTATAACACCCGCCGCCCGCAATCGTCGTTTGACGGGAAAACCCCCGATCAGGCCTACTTCAACCCGTTGACGCCCATCCCGGCAGCAGCCTGAAAGAGGCGGAAATCCACCTAAGAAACGCCCGGAACTGTTCAAAC
>DATKYL010000470.1:0-2667 GCA_035528515.1 Acidobacteriota bacterium
GTATGTGTACTCGCTGGCCGACGCCGATGCCGACGACATTCCGATAACCTGCGGCGACAACTGCCCGAACGACTATAATCCGGGCCAGGCAGACAGCGACGGCGACGGTATCGGCGACGCCTGCGACTGCGCCTGCGACTGCCACGCCGATCCGCAGTGCGATGGCGTCACGAACGTGCTGGATGTGGTGAACACTGTGAATGTCGCCTTCCGCGGCGCCGCGGATATTACGGACCCGAACGCATCGTGTCCACTGACCACCACCGACGTCGATTGCAGCGGCTTCACCGATGTGCTCGATGTTGTTCACGTTGTGAATGTCGCCTTTCGCGGTGGCGATCCGGCGGTCGAGTTCTGCGATCCCTGCGCGCCGTAGAGTTGTAAAGTGGGGCGACGATCCCGCACCGCAGGGCTCCGTCCCCCGCACGTTCACGACGCGGCCCATATGAGAAGCCCCGCTCCCGGGGATCGGGGAGCGGGGCTTCTCAGCTTTTGGAGTCTGTGTGTGTCGACCGGTCAGTCGAGATAGGCGCGCAGCGACTTGCAGCGCGAGGCGTGACGGAGACGGCGGATCGCCTTCTCCTTGATCTGTCGGACCCGCTCACGGGTCAGATTGAAGCGCACTCCGATCTCTTCGAGAGTGAGTGCCTTCTCATGTGACAGACCGAAATAGAGGTTGATCACCTCGGCCTCACGCGGCGTCAGCGTGTCGAGCGCTTTTTCGATCTCCAGCCGTAGCGAGTCTCTAAGGAGACTCTCATCGGGCGACGGCTGCAAGAGGTCCTCAAGCACGTCGATCAGACTATTGTCGTCCGACGTGGAGAACGGCGCATCCAGCGACAGATGCGAGTTGGAGATCTTCAGCGTGTCGGAAACCTCCGACGCCGACAGTTCCAGTTTCTTGGCGATTTCATCCGAGGACGGCTGGCGTCCGAACTCCTGTTCCAGCGAGGACGCGACTTTGCCGATCTTGTGGAGCGTGCCGACCCGGTTGAGGGGCAACCGCACGATGCGCGACTGCTCAGCCAGAGCCTGGAGAATCGCCTGGCGAATCCACCACACCGCATAGGAAATGAACTTGAACCCGCGCGTCTCATCGAAGCGCTTGGCGGCCTTGATCAATCCGATGTTGCCCTCATTAATCAAATCAGCCAGGGACAGGCCCTGGTTTTGATATTGTTTGGCAACGGAGACCACAAACCGCAAGTTGGCTTTGGTGAGCCTCTCCAGGGCTTCCTGATCGCCCTGTTTAATGCGCTTCGCCAGCGACACCTCCTGAGGCGGCGTCAGAAGCGGTGTTTCGCCGATCTCTTTCAAGTACAGATCGAGCGACCGGTCTTCATCCCGGTACTTGCGAGAAGTACGTACGCTCGTACCCATTCCTCCTTCGGCTTGGCTTAGCGCCGACGTTCGGGACGGACCGCGATGTAGCCGGTCTGTCCGCGTTGATCGTAAACCATCAAGGATACCGCCCGCGTATCGTCGCCGAGGGCGGCAACCACTTCGTCATAATCAGCCCGATTGCGGATCGGTTCGTGATCGATCTCCGCGATAATCATTCCCGCGCGGATGCCTTTCTCGTAGGCCGGCCCGACTCGGTCGATCTCGGTCACGATGACACCGCGCTCGTATTCGCTACCCATCTGATCGCAGAGTTCGGCGGTGGCAGTGGCAACCTCGATGCCGAGCCACATCGACTCGACCCGGTTGCCCTGGACGGTGCCGCCGTCGGAGGAGGCGAGCTGCGCATTCCGGTCGCCGAGCGTCACACTGATGATCTCCGGCCGACCGCGCCTGACGACCCCAACGTCGATCGTCGCCCCGGCGCGTGCCTGCCAGATCACCTGCATAAAGTGCTGGGCGTCGGTGACCCGCGCGCCGTCAACGGTCAGGATGACGTCACCAACGTGCAATCCCGCCTGCTCGGCGGGCGTACCCTCGAGGACACGGTTGACGATGACCCCGTCGGCCGACTCCAGCCCTTCGGCTTCGACGTCATCCCACGTCAGGCTGCGCGGTTCGATCCCAAGCCAGCCACGGGAGACGGTCCCGCTCACCAGCAGATCGGGAATGATCGATTTGGCGAAGTTCACCGGAATGGCAAAGCCGATGCCGACGTTGCTCCCGGTCGGGCTGGCGATCGCGGCATTGATGCCGACCACTTCGCCGTTGAGACTGACCAGGGGACCACCCGAATTCCCGGGATTGATCGAAGCATCGGTCTGGATGTAACTCTGATAGACCGGGGTCTCGTCCCCGAAATAGAGGCTGCTGCGTCCCAGCGCGGAGATAACACCGACCGTCACGGTCCGGTCGAGTCCCTGGGCCGGGAACGGATTTCCGACGGCGATCACCCAATCACCGACCAGGAGAGAATCGGAATCACCCAGCGGTATGAACGGCAGATCGTGATCGGCGTGGATGCGCAGGATCGCGAGGTCGGTGGCCTGATCAGTCCCGACCACCTCGGCGGTCAGCTCCATTTTGTCGGAGAGCCGCACGGTGATATTATCGGCCCCATTGACAACATGGTTGTTGGTAATGATGAAGCCGTCGGGGCGGAAAACGAACCCGGAGCCGAGCGATTTCTGACGGCTCCGCTGCTCCTCCGGCCCGAAGAAGTCCTCGAAGAACGGCGGGAGGGAGTGGTACGAGTCCCGTTCGACG
>DATKYL010000471.1:0-3428 GCA_035528515.1 Acidobacteriota bacterium
TCGTCGCCGAGCCGAACACGGCCGGACTGTTTTCCGAAAGCGTCGTTCAGACCAACACGCAGGGGATCGCGACGGTCACCTTCACGGCCACCGAGGAGGGCACCGTTAATATCTCCGCGCGCGCCGAAGGCGCCGCCGCCAGTCTGTCTCGCAACGTGACCATCGAAAAAGGCGGTGGAACCTCGGAGTTCGGCCAGATCGTTCTGACCATCACACCGTCGCTCATCCAGGCCGACGGTCTTTCGACCGCCGTCGTCACCGCTCTCGTCTCCGATCCGCAGGGGAATCCGATTCTTGACTCTACCGTAGTCCGCTTCGCCGCCGGCGAGAAGTTCGTCGACGTCAACGGCGATGGAATCTGGTCGATCAACATCGACTCCCTCGTCTATGATATGGACGGCGACGATCAGTGGGACGCCATCGGCAGTATCGAGCAGGTGGCCTACACCACGAGCGGCAGCGCGGTGACCAATTACACTGCCGGCAACACGACCGGCCTGGTCTACATCAAGGCCACCGCCGGCAGCCCCGGCCTGCAGGTCTCGGCTGATATTTCCCTCTCGCTGACCTCCGGCGATTCGATCAATTCGATCGCTCTGACCCCGACCTGGCAGCAGATGCAGGTCCAGGGGACCGGTGGCATCGAATGGGCGCCGGTCGTCGCGCAGGCCTACGACGCGCATGGCAATTCCGCTCCGGAAGGGCTGGCGATCGAGTTTCTGATCACCGCCGGACCCGGCGGGGGCGAGAATGTCGACGGCGATCCGGTCGGCCCCGTCACCGTCTTCACCAATAGCCTCGGCGAGGCCAAGGTGACGATCCACGCCGGCAACCAGCCGGGAACCGTCCGTCTGTTGGCGCGCTCCGGCCCGGTCGTTTCCGCGGCGACCCAGGTTGCGATCCGCAGCGGCCCGCCCGCCTTCATCTCGCTCGGTGCCGAGGACTGCAACGTCCCCTCGTGGGACGTCGTCAATTACACGAACAAGATCACGTCCCTCGTCGTCGATCAGTGGGGCAATGAAGTCCCCGATTCGACCTCCGTCTGGTTCGGCACCGAGCAGGGCCTCATCGAGGGCGAGAATCACACCTTCGAGGCGCGCACCTTCCGCGGCGTCGCCGAATCGATGTGGCACTCCGGGAAGCCCAAGGACGACGGCTTCGTGTACTACTGGTGCGAGACCTCCGGCGGTACCGTGGCCGACACCAGTTATTTCTTTGAGTCCGGCCTGCCCGGTGGCGGTTCCTTCATCGAGTACCCCGACACTCTGCTCGCCGATGGCACCAGCAAGGGCGATGTCGTGATCGAGGTCTGGGACGGCAACGGCGTCTTCATGGACACCGATTACCCGATCAAGGTCGAAGCCGACATCGGTACGATCAGCGGCGGACTCCTCGGCGACGGCTGTCACACCTCGATCTATGACGGCGACTACTACGCCGGAACACTTGACCGCGACTACGTCATCACCGTTCCCGACAGTGGCGTCGGCGCCATCGCCACCATCACGGCCCAGGCCGGCGGTTACTACGGCTTCAACAACTCGGTTGAAGTGGTGCTCATGACCGGTGAAGCCTACACGAAACGGTGTATCATCGATGTGCCGCTAAGCGTCACCTACGGCACCACCGTACCGATCGAGGTCACCATCCTCGACCGCTGGGGCAACCCGCTCGGCGGCCACTTGATCGAGATCGTCGGCGACGGCGTCAGCGGTGTGATTACCGGCTCACCGGCTTACACCAATGCGTACGGTGTCGCGTCCGGATTCGAGTTCACTGCCACCCTCAACCAGATTGTCGAGGATGCCTTTATCACGATGAGAGACCTCGATCCGAACTACGGCGGAATCTCAAAAGCCATCAAGATCGCACTCGAAGAATAACCCTGCGTTCACTGGGGTTGTCCCGATAGAAACCGAAAGGCCGGAAGGTCTCCACCTTCCGGCCTTTCTCTATCACCTGCGGCATCGGCTGCGGAAATCGGACATCACCGCGGCAACGGTGTCCCGTGCGTCACATACGCTAAGATCGTCATCACGTCGGCGATGTTGGTCTCACCGTCGCCCGCCGTCACATCGGCGTTTTCCGGAATGAACAGCGTGCCCCGGCGGTACAGATAGTCGATCAGCGACACCGCGTCGGACAACGTCACGTTCCCATCACCGTCGATGTCGCCCCGACGCGTGCTGCGCCAGCCTGACTCCCGCAGCAGATCGACGAGCACGCCCCGCGCCGCAGTCTCGTCCACGTAGGAGAGTGGGAACGCGAACGCGGCGGCGTGCGACGCCGGATCGCGCGACACGATCGCCACCGGCTTGCCGTGCAGAGACGAGAGAGAACCCTGATTCGAGACGAACGTATAGATCACCTCCGCGCGCGCGGTGTCGACGTCGAAGTACCCGACAAACGGTACCGCACCCCGAGTCGATGTCAGCGCCGGATTTAGTCCCCAGTCGGTCCGGGTCGAATCGGCCGCGAGATCGGGCAGGCCGGCGCGCGCCGCGCGCGCCCCGACAAACTCCGCGTTCATACGCGTCGGACTCGATAGCAGCACCCGCGGATAGTAGGCGCCCGTGATCCCCAGAGCGTCGTACGGGAAATCCCCCGGCCCGAATGTCACTGTTCCCTCGGTGATCGGCTCGTCGTTGAATAGATCGCGCCCGGACAGGATCAACGCCCCTTCAGCGTACGCATAAAGCGACAACTGGGCCTGTGTCTCCGGCCGTAGCGCAAAGCGGCCGTCGGCCACAACGAAGAGTGCCGCATGATCGTTGTAGACGTCGAGACCGAACGGGGCCACCGTCAGCGGATCGGCGTCACGATACGAAACCGCCTCCTCACCGATGAGTCGCTCCCAGACCGCCCGCACCGAGTCCTTCAGCGTCAGGCTGGATGCGTCGGAGGGAGTGTGGTCTATGACGAGCGGCAAACCACCAAACGCGAACGCAAGCCCAATGACCGGATCGGAAGGGAAGCTCTCATTACCCAGCGCCGAGACCGCCCCGATCCGGTACTCATAGACCACCGCGTTCTCGGCGGTCATGTCGGTAAACCAACCTCGTGCACTTGTTTCCACGACCGGAAGCCACTCCTCGGTCTCCCGCCGACGATAGATCCTGTGTGCAACCACGTCGGGTTCTGAAGGAAACGCCCACGTCAGCGTGACCGAGCCATCGCCCCGTCGGGCCGTCGGCCGTGGCGGGGTGTAGGGACGGTCGGGCAGGACATCGACCACCGTCGCCAGTGGCCCGATATGCCCCTCCGAAGTTGCGGAAGCGATCGTGTAGTAGTAGGTGCGGTCCCGGTCCAGACCGGTGTCGGTGTACGCCGAATCCTCAGGATTCAGAATCGCGATCGGCAACCCCCAGAACGGCTCCGGCTCAAGTGAGCGCAGAATGTAATACGACGCCAGCCGGGTGGTCCCGCGC
>DATKYL010000472.1:0-6343 GCA_035528515.1 Acidobacteriota bacterium
GTAGATCACGGCCTGCTCGTAGTCGCCGCCAAACGGCGGTTGTCCGGTAATCATCTCATAGAGAACGACCCCGAGGGCCCAGACATCAGTGCGGTGATCGACCGGCTCACCACGCGTCTGTTCCGGAGACATATAGGATACCGTGCCGATGAGAATGTGGGGGCCGCTCAGCCGACCGATATCCCCCGTCTTGGCCAGACCGAAATCACCAACCCGCGTACGGCCATCCTGACCGATCAGAATGTTGTCGGGCTTGATGTCGCGGTGGACGATCCCGGCTTCGTGGGCCGCCTCAAGAGCGCTCGCCACGTCCTGCGCGATCTTGACGGCTTGTCCCAGTCTGACATTTCCCGTGGCAATCAGCTCGCGGAGCGTCTGCCCCGCGACGTACTCCATGACGATGAAGGCCGGATCATCGGCCTCTTCCACGGCATGGATGGTGAGAATGTTCGGGTGATTCAGCTGTGATGCCGCCTTCGCCTCGCGGAGCAGACGTTCCCGCGCCTCGGGATCACGCGCCAGTCCTTCCGGAAGGAACTTGAGCGCCACCGGACGATCGAGCTTCAGATCGGTTGCGAGATACACCTCACCCATTCCGCCGGCGCCCAGTTTGGCCGTAATCTTGTAGTGACTGACGGTCTGGCCGATCATGGATCGCATCCCACCAAAGACGAAAGTACTTCCGCGCTAAAGTAACTCCTGAGAGGAACGTCTTCAAACGCTTTGCTCGGCTATCGACGGGATATCCTTGCGCCCGGATGAGGCGAGCGGCCCACGGTCGATCGGCCATGCCTCAGCGGGAGCGAAGGATGCGGCCGATCATGCCCGGTTCTCGCCCGTCAGTGTCGCAGGAGCCGACCGACGCATTCTGTTGGGGTAGCCGGGATTCCCAGTGGCGAGGTCCTCAGCGCCCGTGTTCGATTGGCATCGTGGCGCCGAGTGCCAGTGTAATCATGGTGCCGTTGTCGCTGAATAGCAGTCCAACCTGTCCGTATGTGACCCGCCCCTTCTTGTCGCGTCTGCCAAGAGATGAGGCCACGGAAACGGCGTCGTTCACGAGTCGATCGTCGTAGTATTTGAACGGCGGCTCGACCGAGACCTGGAAGTACGCGACGGTGAAGGTCGTGATCAGGTCGCGAGGGTTGGATACCACCACAGTGAGGCCTCCCCCATACGCCCAGTACGTAACCATGCCGTCTTTGCGGGCGCTGTATCGAAGGTCTGACGGCGCCGCGATATCGGAGCCATCCATGAGACCGAAACCGGCGATCAGAAAGGGGCTGATGGCAGAGGCTGCTGTCATTCCCCTGGTTGGGTAGAAATCCAATTCCGCATCGACAGAGGAACTGTTCGCCTTGTGGCGACGTGCCACCGACATACCCGCTGACACGTCGAAGAGCCGGTGGAAGGAGTATCCGCCGTGGGCGCCGATTCCGTACGTGTGCGCATCCTGGAACGTGACACTCGCCTGCGCGCAGATACCGGATTGATGTCCTTCCAGGAACGTTCCCTGAGCGCTCGCTTGAATGGGAACGCTGGCCAGCACAACAAGGGGAATCACCGCCCATGACGCGCAACTGATCGACATTCGCATCGCGATCCTCCTTTAGGAGTCTACAATAACGCAGAATAGGGAACGCAATAGGGGATGTCAAACTGTAATACGGGCATTAAGGAGGCGAATAGTCCCGTATCTGTGGATATGGACGGACAATGTGCCTGCGCGTCGCATCGGGCGAACCGTGCGCGGACCGCGGCCTGTACCCGTCACCGATTACCCGAGACAGCCCACCGTTTTCTCGACGGTCTCCAGGATCTCACACGACTTGACCAGTTCTTTCATCGCGTTGTGGTCGGTGTACAACGGCCGGTCCTCGTCGAGGTGCGCCACGTATTTGCGGATGACGGCTCTCGCCGCCGCGACGCCTTTGCCGGGAATGAAATCGCGGAAATCCAGCGCCTGGGCGGCGGCCATGAACTCGATCCCTAACACACCGTACGCGTTGTCGATAATCTGGCCGTTCTTGATCGCGGTGTTCATCCCCATCGAGACAAAGTCTTCCTGATCAGCCGCGGCGGGTATGGAACCGATACTCGCCGGGGCCGACAACATTCTCTGCTCGACAATCAGTGTATCCGCCGTGTACTGGCTGAGCATCATGCCCGAGAACATGCCCGCGCCCTTTGTCAGAAACGGCGGCAGCCCCACGCTCAGGGCGGGGTTGGTCAGGCGGTTGAGACGGCGCTCCGCCAGGACACAGACCATCGTGATCGCCACCCCTGCCATGTCCATCGGCAGCGAGACCGGCGAGCCCTGGAAGTTGGCGCCCGTAAGAGTCAGCTTGTGTTCCGGGAAGAAAACCGGGTTGTCGCCGACGCCGTTGAGTTCGATCTCAACCTGGCTCCGCGCAAAGGCAATCGCATCATGGGCTGCCCCGATCACCTGGGGAGACGAGCGCATTGAGTACGCATCCTGGACCTTGGTCTTCGTCTTGCCCGAAGTCAGGTCGCTGCCCTCGATACACTTCATAATCGCCCTGGCGCTTCGTACCGCGCCCCCGAATCCGCGTGCCTCAACCAGCCGCACGTCGTAGGGCTTCAGGTTGGCGAGGAGGGCTTCCAGGGTCATGGCGCAGGCGATCTCGGCCTGCTTGAGCCACCGGTTCATGTCGTACAAATGGAGGGCGCTCATCGCGGTCAGGAGATTGGAACCGTTGATGGTGGCCAGCCCGTCTCGTGCCTGAAGGCCGGGGATCGGAATGCCCGCCTTGTCAAGTGCCTCCCGGCCGGACATGCGTTGGCCCTGATAGTATGCCTCCCCCTCTCCCATCATGAGCAGCGCAATCTGCGACATCGGGGCCAAATCTCCGGACGCGCCCACCGAGCCTTTCTGGCAAACGACCGGCGTGACGCCCTTGTTGAGCATCGCCAACAGGGTCAACGTGATCTCCGGGCGGCAGCCCGATCTCCCGTGCGCGTGCACATTGATCCGGCCCACCATCGCCCCGCGGACATACTCGCTCGGCGCCGGCTCACCGATCCCGGCCGCGTGATTGTAGATCAGGTAACGCTGGAATTGCTCGACCTGTTCGTCGTCTAAGACCACTTCCGAGAACTCACCGATCCCGGTGTTGACGCCGTACATGATCTCTCCGGCCTTGATCTTCTCCTCCAGCATGCCGCGACACAGCTTGATCCGTGCGAGCGCCTCAGGATGCAGGTCCACCGCTTCACCGTGTCGGGCGATGCGTACCAGCTTCTCAATCGTCAATCCGGAGCCATCTAAGACGATACTCATTGGTCTCTCCTCAGGGATGTCAGGAAACCGCCCGCTGACCGATCAGGTGTGTTCCTGATCCTCAGACGGGTTCCGCGCCGGGGATGCATCCCGGGTCGGTACCGCAAAGATGATCGGATCGGGACTGTCTGTCCAGAGCCTACAGGGGGCGGCGTGTCAAATCACGCCGAGCTTCTTGCCGACCTTCTCGAAGGTTTCCAGCACAGAGTCGAGCTGTTCGTCGGTGTGAGTGGCCGTGTACGAGGTCCGGATCAGAGCCTGGTTCTTGGGGACCGCGGGGGAGACCACCGGATTGGCGAAGATGCCGCGGTCGGTCAATTCCCGCCAGAATTGGAAGGCGAGGATGTCCTCGCCGATGAACAGGGGGATGATCGGGGTCTGCGATGTTCCAATATTGAAACCGAGGCTCTTGAACTCACGGTGCATGCGGTGGGTGATCTCCCAGAGGCGTTCGCGCCGTTCGGGTTCGCTCTCGATAATGTCGAGCGCGGCGATGCAGGAGGCCACCGACGCCGGCGGCATCGAGGCCGAGAAGATCAGTTCGCGCGCGAAATGCTTGATGTAATGGATCACGTCCTCTTCGCCGGCGATATACCCGCCGATCGAGGCGAACGACTTCGAGAACGTGGCCATGGTCAGATCGACTTTGTCGATGAGATTGAAATGCTCGGCGGTTCCGCGCCCCCCGGCACCCAGCACACCGACCGCGTGGGCGTCGTCGACCATCACCCGGGCGCCGTATTGCTCGGCCAGCCGGATGACCTCGGGGAGGTTGATGATATCGCCTTCCATCGAGAAGACGCCGTCGACCACAATCAGCCGACCGCCGCCGTTGCCATTGTTGGTATCCAGCACGCGGGCCAGATCGGCCATGTCGTTATGAGCGAAGCGTATGGTCTTGCCGTACGACAGCCGGCAACCGTCGACGATCGAGGCATGGTCGGATTTGTCGGCAAGAATCGTATCGCTGCGCCCGACCAGGCATGAGATGGTCCCGAGGTTGGTTTGAAAGCCGGTCGAAAAGACAAGAACCGCCGGTCGCTTCATGAAGTTGGCCAGCCGCTCCTCCAGTTCCACGTGCAATTGCAGTGTCCCGTTCAGGAACCGCGATCCGGTGCAACCGGAGCCGAACCGACGCGCCGCGTCGATGGCCGCCTCGACGACCTTCGGATGATTGGTCAGCCCGAGATAGTTGTTCGAGCCGATCATGATCAGCTTCTTGCCGTCGACGGTCACGACGGTGCCGGGGGCTGATTCGATAACGCGGAAGTAGGGGTAAATCCCCATTTCCATAACGTCGCGGGCCGCTGTCCACTCGCGGCACTTCGCAAAAAGGTCGGTCTTTGCGACCTGCGGGTCAGTCTTCACGATTGCCAAGGGAGGTATCCGTCTCTTGATTAGGGCGGGGCCGTCCGCCACTCACACCTTTCGGCTCCCGCACAGTGTACGCCCCGGACCGATGTCAACCGCACGCCGTCCGTGGGGAACAAGAATCGCCGCCCTCCGGGGCGGAGTCAAGCCATTTTCAGCCGATGCCCACGCGCGCGCACAGTCCGGACGTCCCGGGAGCCAAGACCGTTTTCGTGACCGGTGCCAACGGTTTCGTCGGCTCACATTTGGCACGTTCCCTCGTCGCGGCCGGCCATCAGGTGCGCGCGCTGGTGCGACCGCAGGCTGATCGGGCGCTGGTCGCCGACCTGCCGATCGAGTGGGTTGGCGGTGATCTTGATGACCGGGACGCGCTACGCGCCGGCTGTGACGGGGCGGACTGGGTAGCCCATGTGGCCGGTCGTGTCAAGGCGCCGGATCGCCAGGCGTTCTTTCACGCGAACGAGACCGGCACTCGCAATCTCCTGGAAAGTGCGATTGAGGCAGCACCGCAACTCGAGCGTTTCGTCTACGTCTCGTCCCTGGCGGCCGGTGGACCGGTGTACGACGGGCAGCCGCGATCGGAGAGCGATCCCGATCACCCGATCACCGACTACGGTGAGAGCAAGCTGGCCGGGGAAAAAGTCGCGATGTCGTACGCTGACCGATTCCCGGTGGTCACCGTCCGTCCGCCCGCCGTCTACGGCCCCGGGGATCGGGAAGTCCTGGGATTTTTCAAGGCGGTGCGCTGGCACATCAAACCCGTCTTCGGCGGCCGTACGATGCGGCTGTCGCTGGTGTATGTCACCAACCTCGTCGACGGCATCATGCTGACTCTGACCTCCCCGGCCGCCCCCGGCGAGGTCTTCTACGTAGCGGACGATCGTCTCTACAGCCTGGCGGAACTCGAAGACATGATGCAGCACGCATTGGGGAATTGGGCGTTGCGGGTCAATATCCCCCGACCACTCCTTACGGTGCTGGCGACCGCCGCCGAATGGGCGGGCCGCGTCGGCGGGTTCGTCCCCAGCCTCAATCGGAGTCGGGCCCGCGATTTTGTTGAACGCGATTGGGCCTGCACGGTGGACAAGGCCCGTCGTATGATGGGCTACGTGCCGCAGGTTGAATTTGCCGAGGGTGCGGTCCGGACGGTGGCATGGTATCGGGAGCATCGATGGCTTTAGATCACACAACCGGAGGGGTGATCGGGTGAGAGCACTCTGGATATTCTTCCCCCCGTGGGTGTACGCGGTGGTGGTGACCTGGCTCGGCCGCTGGGGGGAAAGCCGCTGGATACGTCACCACGGAGCTGACCGGTCCGTCCCCGTTCACGAACGCGTCTGGCGCACGAGCGGGAGCGTCATCATCACGAACCTGTTCTTCCTGTCGCTGTTGCCGACGACGCTCCTTGTCTGGACCCGGGGGATGCTCCCGGTGGAAGGTCCGCGGGCCGGACTGGCGTTGGCACTGGCCGCGTTCGCCTTCGGCTGTGTACCGTCACGCCTGCTGGACGTCGGCCGCCTCGGGTGGGATCGAACGTTGTGGGGGCTCTTCGTCGATCTCGTGCGTGTGGGCGGTGCCCTCCTCCTCATCGGGTGGTTGATCGGTGTGTGAGACCAGGACCCCGGCCTCGGCGATACTATCTCTGGAGTCTGCGTGAGATCATGGCGTGACGAG
>DATKYL010000473.1:0-6474 GCA_035528515.1 Acidobacteriota bacterium
TTCGCGGTCGCGGCCGAACACGGGGTCGATTTCCCCCTGCTTGGCGCGCGCGGTGAAGTCGATGCAGAAACGCCCGAGCGCACCCTCACCGGTCGGCGCCGCTCCCTCGGCACCGGGACGCCCCGCCGCGTCCGGAGCGGCGGCGGCCACGGCCGCCTCCAGCGCCTCGGCTGACGCACCGACGATGGTGCGGAACTCCTTGGCGAGCAGGTCGGGGTCGACCGCTTCCAGTTCGAGAACCTCGCCGCCGACCAGGTACTGCGACGGACTCTCCAACAGAGCGAGGAGGAGCGTGCCGGAACGGAGGACGGGTTGCCCGAGATTGATTGATCCCAGCAGCCACGCCTGTTCGAACCACTTCGGCAGCAGCGGCGAGAACACCGGTTTGCCGGTATTGCCGGCGCGGAGACCTTCGACGTTGTGCTGGAGCGCCCCGATGATGCGGGCGGGTTCCACCTCGAAATAGCGCAGGATGTGCTGCACGTCGGCCTGAGGATTGTCGACCAGTTTCAGCAACATGTGGTCGATCGTAACCTCGTAGTGCGAGCGCGCCATGCACAATCCAGCGGCATTCTCCAGCGCCCCGTTGCAGTAGCTGTTGAGTTTGCGTATCAGGGATCGCAATTCGAGTTTCGCCATGGCTTGTCCTTTCCTTACTGCAGGGACCGGGAATGCATCATCAGCGATCGCATCCGTCCGTTTCAGGTGAAGACGATCGCGACGTCGGCGCCCGGTTCGGCACCGAAAAGGCCGGTGGTCCAGCCGAGACGGGTTTCCGAACCCAGGGTGACCCCAAGCCGCGGCACATCGTCACGCCTGAGGATAATCTTCACGTCATAGTCGAGCCAGTCGCCGGCGGCCAACGGTACCAGCCGCCGCAACGTTTGCATCATATCACCGTCGGGCAGGAACCGCCGGAAGACGTCATAATCCACCGGCCCGACAGCGATGCGAAATTTCCCCGACCGGTCGGCCACGCGATCGCCGATGGTGGCATCTTCTCCCAGCCGGCAGGCGTTGGCCCCCAATTGGGAGCGCTGTTCGGCGTCGAGGTACACCCAGCGCGTCACGCACTCCTCGACGCGCACCGACGGACAGTCGAGATAGACAGAAAGAATCGCCGCAACCGCCGTTGCCGATCGGGGCTTTTGGCACCACAGCCCGGCGAAGCGCAGAAGCCGCGGGCCGGAAAGACCGCTGGCGGCCACCACGCCCTCGGTCCCCAGACCGATGAGGGCGAACAACCGCCAGGAGAACTCATCGCCGCCTGCGCCATCGAACAGAAGATATCCGCGATATCGTACCAGACCGCGATAGAACAGCGACAACAACCGGTGATTGAAAATATCGAAAAACGCGCGGACGGGATGGTCTTCCTCGTCGTCGGCGCGATGCAGTATTTCTTCCGCATAATAGTTGGGCAACGGTGAGTGCGCCCCGTACAAACCAAGAAAAGTGGTCGTCAGGCGGGGCGGGGCGTCATCGTCACGGATGCGGAACGACTCGATCTCACCCGGGGGAAAGGCGAGCGATACCGAGGGCCGGATGCGCACGCATTCCGCACCGGGCGGTCCCGACTCACCCACGGCCACCCCGTCCGGCGACACCCGGTGCATCAGCCACGTCGCCTGAAGGAAGGCGAAGTGCTGCGCCCGGGCCGCGAGCGCATCGCCTATACTAAGGGTTTCTGTCCCAGAAGCGGCGGCCACGTATAGACGGCTCCCTTCTGCACCTCACGCACGCGGAGGCGGGTAAAGGCATTAAGCGTCGTGTAGAGACTGAAAAACCGGTTCAGCACCGTCGCCATCAGATACATCTCCCCCTCGCCGGCGAAGTGATCTTCGGCCATTTCCAGATCGATCGTGACACCGCGATAGACCGCGCCCCGCCGCAGCAGTTCATCCGGGCGGGCCCGCACCGAACGGATTCCGGCGAGACGCATCTCGCCTGCCTGCGCCGCCTGCCGGTCGACAAGGGCATGGAAGTTGTACAGGCCCAGAAGCGATCGCAGCGACTCGATACTCGCCAGCGTCAGATGATTGAGCGACAGATGTGAGATCAGGTGCCACAGGAGACGCCCTTCCAGCGGCGGCGGCACCGCCGGCGTCACACGGGTAATGTTGGTGAAGGTGGCAAACGCGGGCGACTCCGTAGTCGCGACGTTGATGTCACCCGGGTGCAGTTTCGCCGGGAGGTTGCGATTCGTACAGGTGAGATCGGCCGCCACTGTTTCGGTCGGCGGCATGATCCCCACCTCGCTTTCGCTGACGAAGGAGATGTACGTTTCCGTGCCGGAGCCGACGGTGGCGGGATGGAGACGCAGAGAGTGATACACGCCGCCGCCGTTGCCGCCGCCGGGCACGTGGTCGTACGAGAAGAACGGTTTATACTCCCGCTCCGCGAGCGTGCCCTTGGTCCAGCCGGTCACCCGATTCACCGCAAAAATCTCATGGTGCGCCGGATTGGTCGCGTCGGCCCTTAAGCGATACTCGGTCTTCTCGTGATCGACACGAATCGGCGCCGATCGCATGCCCTGCAAGTTGACGATCGGGACACAGCCCAGGCGGACGTTATCCGCACTCACCCGGAACCCGTCGGGAGGACGCGCGTCGAATTCGATGATGATTTCGAAGCGCTCGGCGGGTTCCATGCGGGCAAGCGGAGCGAGAGTCTCGACGTCCACAAAGTGGTAGCGTTCCGGCAACGCGAAGAATTCCTGCAGGAAACGGTAGCCCGGGAACGATTCGCGCGGATACGGCAACAGCGCCTCATCGTCGTCAAAGCCGGTCGGGACGACGGCGGCACGGCCGAGCGAGGCGCGTTGCGTGCCCATCTGCAGGACCACGTCGCGCACATGACGGGCGAGCCACAAATACAACTCGCCGACGATCCGCGGCTCGCCGGACAGGAACAGGCGCAACGGACCGAGGTCGATCTCGGCCGGGTTGGCCGCGCTTCCCACGGCAAACTGAAGTTTCAATGACGACAGCCGCGACAGGGGGACATCGAGCGTCGCCGACTGGAGCGCGAACGGATACAACCGCACCTCGGCGGTCGTGCGGAAACGACAACGCGTCCCCTCGACCGACGACGATTCGATCGGGGTCCCGCGGGCGATCATCTGGGTATCCTGCAGGGCGGCCGCGGGAGTGAACTGCGCGATCGACATCGCCGGAATCGGACGCAGGTAGTGCGGCCACAGAAGCCCCACGAACGCATGCGTCAGTTCCGGCAACTCGGCATCGAGCCGCTGCCGGAGGCGCCCGGTGAGAAACGCGAACCCCTCGAGGAGCCGTTCCACGTCGGGATCGGTCCCCGTCTCCGCCAGCATGTGCGCCGCTTGGGGATATGCGTCGGCGAACTCGCGTCCCAGCGCACGCAGATACGTCAGTTCATCCTGATAGTACTTATTGAACATGGGTGCCACACAAGGCATCCGGGCGGGGTTCATCCCGTTCCGGAAGCACCGGCGGGTTATGCTTCATTGATATCCAGACCCGAGGCCCCGCCCACGCTCGTGGCGAAAGAAATCGGAACCTCGTCATTGGCGATCACCAGGCGGGCCGCAATCTCGAACCGGACATTGAGCGGATCATCTTCATCCGGCACCCAGGCGACGCGCACATTCTTCAGCCGGGGCTCGTACTTCTCGATCGAGGCCTGAATCGCCTGCCGCATCGGCGTAATCGAGTCGGGATAGGCGAACTTGAACTCGTTCAAATCGGAGATGCCGTAGTCCGGCTGCGCCGGCGCATGACCGGTGCGGCTGTTGAGCATCTTGCGCAGATGCCGCAGCACCGACTGCGTCAGGCGTCCGACGTTGAGTTCGAGTCGCCGCTCTCCCGGAGGATCGGGGTCGGCCAGTCTTTCGAGAAGTGTGCGTTCACTGATCACACCAGAACACCTCGAGCGCCGTCACGGGACGCCGCACAGTCCCCGGCGCCGACGACTGTGGCCCCGCGGCCCCGGACCCACTGATCCAGAGCCGCTCCTTGCCGACCGATAATGGAACTGACCACAAAGGTGCGATCAGGTCTTGCGGACACGCCAATCGTCTTCCGACTCGATCCCGTCGGGTTCCCAAGTCCAGATGACCTTGCGATAAGTGCAGGCGACATCCTCCATGTGCCCGTAGCTCTCGAACTTCGGATCGAGGCAATTCGGCACATAGGGCTTGATCGATACGACGATGGCGTCTTCCAGCTTGATCGTGAAGTAGTGCTCTTCGATCCCGGCGTTGTCGATGCGGTACCATTTCATCGTCACGTCGGTCATCCGCTCGCCCGACGTCAGCGCCTGGTAGAGTTTCGGCGACGCCTTGTCAAAGAACTTGGTGACGACCAGCGGGTTGTGAACACGCAACCCGGACGGCTGGCCGGTCTGCGGGTCGCGCGGGATCGAAATATCGTGCTGAAACGCCTGGCAGAGGATGGTACCCTCGCGCCCCGTCTGATCGCACGAGCCCTCGATGGCCCCCTGGGCGGTCCCCTCGAGGGTCATGTAGAATGGCATTGGCATGGTTTATCCCTCCTATGGATCATGCGTGTCACGCGCTGCGTCGGGCGCAACGCCCTATTTCTGATCGAGCTTGCCCACCAGTGACAAGGTGATGTCCGACCCCATGTACTTGAAGTGGGGCCGCACTTTCATATCGACCTTGTACCAGCCCGGATTGCCCTCGACGTCCTCCACCGTGATCTGCGCCTGGCGCAGCGGCTTGCGGCTGCGGACACCGGGTTTCGGGTTGTCCATGTCGACGACGTACTGGCGGATCCAGTCGTTGAGTTCACGCTCCAGATCGCTGCGTTCCTTCCAGCTGCCCAGGTTCTCGCGCTGCAACACTTTCAGATAATGCGCCAGGCGCGAGACGATGAACATGTACGGCAGCTGGGTGGACAGCTTGTAGTTCAACTCCGCCGCTTTGCCTTCCTTGGACGTGCCGAAGAACTTCGGTTTTTGAGCCGAGTTCGCCGAGAAGAAGCAGGCGTTGTCGGAGTCCTTACGCATCGTCAGGCCGATGAATCCTTCTTCGGCCAATTCGAACTCCCGGCGCTCGGTGATCAGAATCTCGGTGGGAATCTTGGCCTGCACTTCGCCCATCGATTCGAACGTGTGGATGGGCAGATCTTCGACGCTCCCCCCGCCCTTCGGGCCGATGATGTTCGGGCACCAGCGCCATTTGGCGAAGCTGTCGGTCAGACGCGTGGCGAAGGTGAAGGCCGTGCTCCCCCACAGGTAGCTCTCATGATCATCGGTTACCGTCTCGTTGTAGTCGAACGACTTGACCGGGTTGTTCTCTCTGCTGTACGGCAGGCGCAGGAGGAACCGCGGGGCGGTCAGACCGACGTAACGCGCGTCCTCCGATTCACGGAACCCCCGCCACTTGGTGTACCGCGGGCCTTCCATGATCGACTTGAGGTCCTTCAGGTTCGGGAATTTCAGCCAGGTGTCTTCCCCGAAAAACTGCGGACTCGCCGCCGCAATGAACGGCGCGTGCGACATGGCACCGACCGCGGCGCAGTACTGCAGGAGCGCGACGTCCTGCGAACCGGGCCCGAAATCGTAGTTGGCGATCAGCGCCGCGACCGGGGAGCCGCCAAACTGCCCGTATTCACGGGAGTAGACCAGTTTGTACAGGCCGGACTTCGGAATCTCCGGCGAGTCTTCGAAGTCATTCAGGAGGTCGTCTTTCGAAACATTCAGGAGTTCGACCTTGATGTTCTCACGGAAATCGGTGCGATCGATCACGAGCTTGAGGCCGCGCCACGCCGACTCCATCCCCTGAAATGCGTTGTGGTGCAGAATCTGGTCGAGCTGCCGGCTCATTCTCTGGTCGATCTCGGAGATCATCTCATCGACGATCTTCTGCTGGACGCGCTCACCCTTGCGCTCCGGTTTCGCCAGAAGCGCGATCAGCTCGCGCATCCCTTCGCGGGCGATCGAAAATCCTTCGTCGGCGGGTTTCAGCTTCGTTTCGAGAAGGATCTCCTCAACGAGGGAACCGCCTTCGCTTGCCGCCGCGCCTTCCTGCTTCTGTTCCTGTTCCTCAGCCATTATCAGGTCTCCTGTTCATCATCCATCTCGAGGCCCGTCGTCATCACGACGCTTCGCCGCCAATCCCCAGTTCCCCGAGGAGCTTCTCCCGGGCCGCATCGTCGGCCATGATCTCCATGATCTTCTTGCGGAAGCCGGGAACGTTCCCCAGGGGCCCCTTGAGTGCCAGAAGCGCGTTACGCAGCTGCATGAGCTTGTCGAGTTCCGGGACCTGTTTGGCGACGGCCTCCGGCCCAAAGTCCTTGGTGCTCTCGAACTTCAGCGTCACCGGCATTTCGGCGCCCTCTTCGTCGACCAGCGCATTCTTCACGTTCATCTGGACCGAGAGCTTCTGCGCCTTCATGACGTCGTTGAAGTTGTCCTTGTCGATGTTGATCGGCTGGCGCTCCTCCAGCGGAGTGTCGTCCGGGCGCTGCGTGT
>DATKYL010000474.1:0-4133 GCA_035528515.1 Acidobacteriota bacterium
GCCGGTCGAGTACGATCCGGAGCAGGGGATTGCCATCGCGCGACCCCGCTGGGACCTGACCCCCGGCGATCACCGGGTGGAAATCGTCGCCCGTGACCGCATGGGCAACGAGGAGTCCTTCCTCCGCATCCTGCATATCAAGTAGGATCGACGCCTGCCGGCTGCTGCAACCAGGGACGGACGTCATGTTCCCGCTCAAAGACGACAATCCGACTACCCGTCGCCCGTACCTCACGGTGACGCTGATCGTCGTCAATGTCCTCGTTCACTTCTATCAGGTCGCGCAGGGTGCGGCGGGGGCAACGCGTTTCGTCGCGCAATTCGGGATGATCCCGGCTGAATTGACCAGCGGCATCGAGATGACCCCGACCGCCGCGTTTCCGCCGACCTTGACGATCTTCACGAGCATGTTCCTGCACGCCGGCTTTCTGCATCTGGCGGGGAACATGCTCTATCTGTGGATCTTCGGGAACAACATCGAGGACCGGCTCGGCCCGGTGCGGTTCCTGGCGTTCTATCTTCTGTCCGGTGTGTTCGCGGTGCTGCTCTTCACGCTGACCGGGCCGAATTCGCAGGTGCCGCTCATCGGTGCCTCGGGAGCGGTCGCGGGCGTGCTCGGCGCCTACGTGCTGCACTATCCGCGGGCGCGGGTCCTGACGCTCGTCTTCTTTGGCTGGTTCGTTCGGTTGGTATGGATTCCGGCCTTCCTGGTGCTGGGGATCTGGTTTGTCATGCAGTTGCTGTTTGCGTGGGGGAGCACTGGTGCCGGTCAGGAGGGCGGCGTGGCGTACATGGCCCATGTCGGGGGTTTTCTGTTCGGCATGGCCGGCGGATGGGTCTTTCGGCGGCGGTTTTGAGGCCGCCCTGTGAGCTGTGCCGTCGGCAGATGACCGTTGCCGGGTGCCCCACCCGCTTGCGGTGGGGTTAGATTGTCGCGGGGACAGAACATCACAAATCGACCCCGTCGATCTCCAGTTCCACCCCATCCATGTCTTCATACCAGCGGTAACTGGACCACGGCCAATCACCCGGTGACTTCACGAGTCCTCGCGTCACCGGCGGGGCATGCGATCCACTCCTCTGGATTCTGGTTGCCAAGTGCAGACGAAAATCGCACCGTCGACCCTCTCGAGGCAATCATCTTCGGATTTCACCACTGCGGCAGGAAATCGTCACCGTGGCATCGGAGCCAAGTCCAACCCCACCGCAAGCGGATGGGGCACGCGGCGGATCACTCAAGGGTTGGCAGTTTCACAATACATGCTGCCGCAAAGGACGTTCGCGGCCCCGACAGTTACGCCGCGCGCCTCCAACTCAGCAATCTGACTATCCCAGTCCTCGACCCGATTGGGATTGGGCTCGTGGGGAAGAACCAGCCTGTCTCCTTCCGCAAAGGAGGGGTTGTTGACCAATGGTGACAGGTCCGTAATGGGATTGCCGCTCAGCCAGACACTCTTCAGCTCCGACAGCCATGACAGCGGTTCGAGATCAGCGATATTGTTGACGGACAAGAAGAGATACGCGAGGTTCGGTAGATCGGCTACCCCACCAATGTCTTCGATCTCATTGCAGGCCAAGTAGAGCTGCTTTAGAGAGTCGGTTTCAGGAAGTCCTTCGAGGCTGGTGATTTGAGTCGATTGCACCGCGAGTGTCTCCAAGTTCGTCAGTGCAGACAGATCACCCAGGCTCGTAATTGGGTGATTGCTTAGCCATAGCCTGCGCAATTGCGAGAGCCGACGGACTGGATCGAGCGAAGTCAATTGACCTGTCTGAATGGTCAGACGCTCCAGGTTCGTCAAGTCCGCGAGGGCAGAATAGTCCGTCACGTTCAGGCAGCCACACGTCAGGTACCGAAGGTTTGTGAGTTCCCGTATTGGCCCAAGGTCCGCTGCAGGGATGTCCGCTAGGTTCAATGACTGTAGAGCAGGCAACTGCGTAAGTGGACTAACATCTGTGATCGGGTTTGAGCCAACACTCAGATCCGACAGCGACGACAGCCCGGACAAGAGAGAGATGTCTGTTATTTCGTTGGATCCCAAATACAGAGAGCCGAGGTGCGTCAGGCTAACAAGCGGAGCAAGATCGCTAATGTGATTCTTGCTCAATGCGATGTATTCGAGATTCGTCAGAGAGGCCAAAGGCGAGATGTCTACAATATCGTTTGCGTATGCCCCTAGATGCTTGAGGCTTACGCAGGCCTGAATTCCATCCAGATCCACGATACCAAGCCGATCCACATTGAGGTGCTCTATATCTGCTAATTCCCCACGCGTGATCGGCCCGCTCGGCTTTCCGATGTGCTCGCGGATCGCCGATTCCAGTGCTGGATCGGGAAACTCGACAACTGTGTCAGGACCCACTGGAGATCTCTGAACAGTGCACGCAGTCAGCAGGAAGGGAATCAGGGTAATGGTGAGAAGTGATCTGGAGTGCATGATAGTTGCTCCTCTAATCGCACGGCTCACACCACCTCGATATCTTCAGGTGCTACAACTTGCTCTAAGCAACATAGCTGCCTGCCGCGCCTTGTCAACCGGTATCGCTGAGTTCCCGATTTGATCCAGGATGCATGGACAACCCAGATGTCAGAGGAGACCGTTCCGTCCTGTTCTCGGCCGAGTGACCACCGTGCTGGTTCCAAACGTGGTGATCGAGTCGGGCCGATCGTTTCCAGGAGTTGACCGCGAATGGCGTTAACAACCTGGGGCGCGACAATGGCTTACGCATTTCGAGGAGGGTTCATCCGGGGACCGTAGTGTCGGCGGAGAACGGCAGTCGTATAATCTTGCATTCGGGGAATCTATCCTATTGAATGTGAAGGGCACGGCGCCGCCGTGCCCGCACTCGTTTGAGGTTGCAGAACCGCGGACCGACCGATGATCGCAGACCAACCCACCGCCGTCGTTGCCCTCGGGGGCAACGCCATCTCCCGCAAGGGCGAAGAAGACACGATCGCCAATCAGTTTCTCCACACACGCGAGTCGCTCTCGGCGATTGTTCCCCTGGTCAAGCGCGGGTTTAACCTCGCCATCACCCACGGTAACGGGCCCCAGGTCGGCAACGTGCTCTTGCGCGTGGAGTTGGCGCGCGGCAAGGCGCCGATTCTGCCGCTCGGCCTCTGTGTCGCCGATACCGAGGGCGGCATGGGGTACATGATCGCCCAGTCGTTGCAGAATCGTCTTCTGCGCGACCGGATCGAACGGCCGGTGGCGACGATCGTCACGCAGGTCATTGTCGATCGCAACGACCCGGCGCTCGCCGATCCGTCGAAGTACATCGGCCAGTTCTACACCGAAGAGGAAGCAAAACGCTTCGCCGCGGAGCGGGGCTGGGCGGTGAAAAAAGACGGCGACCGCGGCTGGCGACGGGTGGCCGGCTCGCCGGTGCCGCGCGGTATCGTCGAGGGCCCGGTCATTCGGGCGATGGTTCAGGACGGGACCATCGTCATCGCCGCCGGTGGCGGCGGCATCCCGGTCTATGTCGAGGATGATGGGACCTACGAGGGCGTCGATGCGGTGATCGACAAGGATCGCGCCTCGGCCGTTCTCGGCCACGCGATCGGCGCCGATACGCTGATCATCCTGACCAGCGTCGACCGGGTCGCGATCAACTTCGGCACCCCGGACCAGAAATTTCTCGATCGGATGAGCCTCGCCGAGGCCCGGCGCTACTTCGCCCAAGGGCATTTCCCGGCCGGCAGCATGGGACCCAAGATCGAGGCGGCGATCCAGTTTCTCGAAGGCGGGGGCGAGGTCGTCATTATCGGCTCAATCGAGCAGGCCGCCGAGGCGCTCGACGGCACGGCCGGCACCCGCATCCTCCGTGATTAGCTGGGTTCTCCCACCCTCTGCCGGGGCGGGCGTGCGGTCAAGGAGGACTCTTCCCGCGTGTCCGACCACCGGCTGGGTGGTATATTCCACCGGCTGCCCGCCTCACGCGTTGCGACGGTCCTATGTCGGTGAAATCGGACAAGAACGCAGCTTGGCTCACAGACCTTCTCCAGGAGGGCGAGGTCTACGAGGTCGGCGGCTCGGTGCGCGACCGCTTGCTTGGCGCCGGCACACCGCCTGTCTCCAAGGACCAGGACTATCTCGTGCGCCTGATCCCGTTGCCTGCGCTTCAGCGGCGTCTGA
>DATKYL010000475.1:0-15854 GCA_035528515.1 Acidobacteriota bacterium
CGAATTCGGCGACCGATGAGCCGATGGTGTAGTCGAAGTCAGGATCGTTGACGGTGATGCGGATGATCTCGATATCGGTACCGCGGCCGAGGTCGGAACCGTCGTACTCCCATGCGAGATCGGCGTATGAGCCGGGTTGGAGGGTTGTTGGCAGGGCGCTGCCGCCGATAGTGACGTTTGAAGTGCGGGTGAGCCCGGTGGCGGCCGCGGCGGTGCGAATCTGCGCACGGCTGCTGGTTGCCTGCGCTTCATCCAGGGGTTTGATGAAGCGGTCGTAGGTGTACTGTGTGAACTCACCGTCGGGTGTCATGGGGCCGCCGATGCCGGCGAGGCGCATGTCCTTGGTGACGCGGTCTTTGGAGAAGTGCGTCCAATGATCGACGCCGACAGTCATCACGCTGTAGGGATTGTCATCGAGACGACTCCGTGCGGCCATCTCGAGTTTGATGATCGGGTCGGGTTCCGGGTCACCGATGGTGACGCTCTCGAGGGTGAGGTCTTCATTGCCGGTGTTGACGAAGACGTCGGGGATCGCGTGTGTCAGTCCCGGGCCGGCATCGAGCGCGACCTGGATCGTGGTGCTGACGCTATCCTGCTGCAGGCGGGGACGCGAGCCGGTCCCGAAGCGGTAAGCGGAGACACGGCCGCTGGTGCCGTCCCAGCGGACGCCGACCACTGCATAATGATCGCCCGCGTCGTCGGTGGCCAGGGCGGTCCCGTTGACGATTCCGGTTTGAGGGACGGGATACTGCCGGTAGAATACGGCCTCGAGCGAGTACACGTCGAGGACCCACCAGCGCGCGTTCCGGTCGCCGACGAAGAGGTAGTTGTCGCACGACAAGGCAATGTTCTGTGTGACCTGCCCGACCCCGTTGAGGGCGAAGTTGTGGAGGAGAGTGCCAGTTTCCTTATCGACGACCAGCACGCCGGGCGCGTTGTCCTGTGGGATGTAAAGGAAGTGGCGGCCGATTGTTGGGGCACCATAGAGTGCGCGTGACTGTGGTTGCACCCATACAACAACTGGTTCGGGGCCGGATATGTCGATCTTGAAGCGGCGGCCGTCGCCATTGGCATCACAACTTGCCGCATACAGAAAGTCCCCTTCAATCGATACGCCGCCGGGGAAGCCGCCGGGATTGGCCGGGTCGTAGGTGTCGTCGCGGAAAATCCAGTTGATGGTGCCGGTGGCGGGATCCATCGACACAATCATGCCTGAGGTCAAGTCCATATCAGCACAGCCAAAATACAGGTTCTGTCCGTCATATGCCGGGCTATGTCGGGCTGTCTTGATGGAGGTATACGCGAAGATTGGATTCGTGGTCCAGCCGGTGTACGGGCGCCCGGTGTTAGCATCCAGGGCCCAGATCGAAGAGAACCCCATTGGGTTCTCGGCGGCAATGAACAGGACATCGCTTCCAGCCGAATCGACATCTTCCACCACGATGGAGGCGTTGAAGCGACAGGCGATGTACCAGTCGTATGGATCTGCTAGTGACGGGAAGGTCCAGATTCTACTGCTCAAGCGCAGGTCGCCGACTGGGAAGGCGTGGACGCAGCCCCAATTACCGCCCGTGATGTAGGCGACCCCGTTGTGGATTGTCGTGTTACCGCGATTACTCGTTCCGATATATGGTATTCCGGTTAATGGACTTCCCGGGATGGGCAGGCCGGTCGCGAGATCAAACCCCTCGAGACGGTTGGACGACGAAGCGTAGACCACGTTGCCGGCCACGGTCGGGTTGTTGAAGCTCATGTCTGAGCCCAGACTGACCGACCACTGGAGCGTGATGCCGTTCGGGTCGCCGACGGAAATATCCGAGGCGCCGGTGTGCTGATAGTCGTGGGACCAGGTGGGCCAGTCGTCTGCTGCGGTTTCGCTGCACACCTCCTGGGGGGGCCAAGTCGGTTCGGCGCAGATAGTGGCTTCCATCACGAACTCGGCGTGCTGGTTGCCGTCGGGCCAGTTCCGCTCGCCGGTGTACACCCACGTCGGTCCGAGATCGCCGGTCGGATCGTCTGCCGGGATGTCGTAGACCGAATAAAAGGCGATCGAGTTCATGGTGCTCTGGCAGCCGGTCGTGTAACAGCACGGGCCGTAGACGGGGAATCCCGTGCTCAGACCGAGATCATGCGAGGCCTGAGTCGTCGTGATCGTGATGAAGAAGTAGTCGAGCGGACCCCCGTTCAAGGTGCCGAAGGTCAAATCCGGGATCGGCACCGTGTTGTAGGCCGGGTGGAAGACCAGCGTGCCACCCGCGACAACGGTCGACCAGATCGGTCCGCCTGCAGGTGTCGGGCGCCCGCACGCCGACGTCGGACCGCCATCTTCCCACACCTCGACCAGAATGTCCGGTGCGGGATCGGAGGTGCCCGCTACGTCGAGCATGAAGTTCACACCCTTCAACGTATCCAGCCCCATCGCTTGGAACCGCACACCGAGCTTGTCACGGCCGCCATACTCGCCTGACCGCAACCCGTAGTATTGATCCCAGCCGTCATCGACGCTGCCGGGAGCCGTACCGGGGTAGTACCACTGGTAATCGCAGATTCCGGAGGTGCAGTGCGAGGCGATGTCGTCAGGTGTGAATCCCTCAGAACCCATGAGGAAATTGGCCTCGGCGCCGAAGGTCGGACCGAGTACGATATCCTCCCACGGCGGAATGCCCCAGTCCATGTACGTGTGGCAGCCCAGCGGGGGCACCGCGCCGTTGTAGTCAACCGCAAACGAAAGGGGCATGTCCGCATTGACGCAGTGGAATCCGGCGAAGTACGGAGCCGTCACGCAGCACTCAATGGCGAATGCCATGTTCAGGTTGTAGCACAGATCTGCCGGAAGTACGAAGCGGTAGATCAGCCCGGCGCACACAAGCGCACCCGGGAACGGGCAGGCCGGATCCGTCAGGTCGGCCTCGTACACCACGGGCTGCACGAAGTAGCTTCCACCAGGCAGCTCGTTGCAGGGCACGAACCAGGTCGCGGTTACGTCGAACGTGTAGTTCCCAGGCCCCGGACACGCCGCGCTATGAATGTCGACGTCCTGATAGGTGATGTAGGTCTCGCCGGGGTAGACCATGCTGGTGTACGCCCAGGCCGTCCAGCCGCCTGTCGCATCGAGCGTACAGAAGGTCCCGGGGACGACACGCGGCATGCCGCCCTGGATCGCGGTCAGGGGCTCAATCCCCCGTTCCACCAGGGTGACGCTGCTCTTGTCCACCGCCGGGCTCTGCACCCGGACAAAAACATCTTCATCCTGAGCGGCGAACGCACTGCCAGCTAGCAGAAGCAGCCCGACCATCAGAACTGCAATAAGTAGGTTCTTGTGCATTTGGCAGATCCTCTCAAACGGATTGAAGATTCAGCAAGCCACTGATGGCATTGTCGTCGGTTCGGAGCCCGACTTGTCGGAGCGCGGACTCCCCTACGGCCCGCAAGGGTCGCAGAACTCGGTCGCAAGGTCGGCGCTACGGAAGATCACGTTGACAAACCGGACCACGTCCAGAACGTCCGTGAACCCGCTGCAATCCGTGTCGGTTGTCTCATACGGACATTGCACTTTGGGGTCGGGTGCCGGTGGTGCGCTCCGAAATGCCACGCCGATGGCGGTGACGACATCGAGCACATCGGGGATTCCATCGCACTGCGGGTCGGTATGACAGTTGCACGCGCCGACGTAGGTCACCTCGATGGTGGCCACGGACGGGGGGCCGTCGTAGCTGAAATCGGGATCATCGCACACGATCTGGATCATCTCCACCTCGGTGCCGTTCCGCAGACCAGTGCAGGAGTACTCTAACTCTAAACTGGCGGTCGCGGCGGGATCGACGGCCGCGGGCAGTTCACCATTGATTCTCACCGTCGTCGTCCGGGGTGTGCTCGTGCCGGAGGTCGTGAGAGAACCGACTGTCTGCTCCGCCGCGCCCTGTGTCTCGACCGTGAATCCCGTGAAGGTGAGCGGGGCGTTGCCGACGTTGCTGAAAACGTCCTCGAGCGAATAGGTAAGAACCGTACCTGAGGCGTATGGAACTTCGACAACGGCACTGAACACATTCTGCTCGAGGCGCGGGCGGGGTCCGGTGTTCAGGCGGTAGGCGGAGACGCGGCCGCTGGTGCCATCCCAGCTTATACTGACCACGGCGTAGTGATTGCCGGCCGTGTCCGTCGCGAGGACGGTGCCGTTCACCGTTCCCGTCCCAGGGACAGAATACTGTCGATAGAACTCCGGTTCGAGCGTGTTCGCATTGAGAATCCACCAGCGGGTGTTGCGGTCACCGACGAAGAGGTAGTTGTCGCAGGAGAGGGCGATGTTCTGCGGCACCTCGCCGACGCCGTTGGCGCCGAAATCGTGGACGAGGTCGCCGGTTTCCTTGTCGACGACCAGTACGCCGGGGGCGTTGTCCTGCGGGAAATAGACATTGTCACGGCCGATCGTCGGCGCGCAGTAGAGCGCACGCGACTGCGACACTGCCCATACGACCACCGGCTCGGGGCCGGATTTGTCGATTTTCAGCCGACGGCCGTTCCAGTAGTGATCGCAGGTTGCGGCGTACAGGAAATCGCCCTCAAGCGAGACACCACCGGGGAAGCCGCCGACGTTGCTGGGATCTATATCATCCACCAACATCCAGTTGGCCTGGCCGGTGCGTGCGTCGATCGACCAGATCGCGCCGTCATCGGGGGTGCTCCCTCCGAGTGCAGAGGCGACAAAGAGGTTCTCGCCGTCGTAGGCGGGTCCGTGGTACGCGTAGCGGCTGGGCTGGAGATCGATCGGATTAGTAGGCCAGCCGTCGTAGAGTTCGCCGGTGGCTGCATCCAAGGCGAAAACTTGGCCCGGTATCCCGCCGACGCTTTGGACGATCCAATCGGTAATGAACAGCACGTCGGTCCCGGCCGAATCGAGGTCCTCGATCACGGTCAGAGCGTTGAAGCGGCTGGCGATGAGGAGAGGGTCGGGCGACGCGTTATTGTTGGACCAAAAGGCGGCGGCCTTGTTCAAGTCCCCGAGTGGCAGGGCGGTTAGTGCCTCCCAATTGCCGCCCGTGACATAGGCGACGCCGTTGTGGATCGTCGTGTTGCCGGTGTTGTTGTAGCCCATTTCTGGAGTGCCCGTAAATGGACTACCGGGAATCGGCAGGCCGGTGGTCAGATCGAAGGCACTCACTTCGGAGAGCGAGGAGATGTAGACAATCCCATTGGCGACGGTCGGGTTCGTGGAGGGTGATCCGCTCGGCAATTGTCGTGTCCAGGCGAGCGTAATGCCGTTCGGGTCGCCGACGGGGATGGTCGAGGCGCCGGTGTGCCGGTAGTCGTGGGACCAGGTGGGCCAGTTGTCGGTGCCGGGGGTCGCGCAGGGGTCTTCCAAAGGGTCGGCAGGCACTGCGGTTGGTACGAGGAGGACAACTATGGCGGCGAGGAGGCATCGGGTCAGACGCCCCGTTCGGGTATTCGCACATGGACACAGCACGACAGACCTCCAGAGGGGTAGACGCAGCAATCAATACCTGCGTTAATATAGAGCCCTCCGGAATAGGTGTCAAGGCGAGGCGTGTGGGTACGATGGGGCGGCTGCGAGTCGGCAGTGAAGTGGCTGTGGGACAAGAGACTAATTGCCCCTGCCGTGTAGCACCAGGGGCCGGAGCGGCGGTCTTGACCGAGTGCGGCGACAGGAAACACCGGTTTACGGTCCACAGGGGTTACAGTAGTGTGATGTCGGGTCGGCGCCGCGGAAGATAACGTCGACGGCGCGGACGAGGTCCAGGATATCCGTCACGTCATTGCAGTCGACATCGGTTCTTGATACCGGGCAGTCCGGATCGAAGATGGGTAGCGCTTCGCGAAAAGCCACTTCGATGAAGTCGGTAATGTCGATGATGTTGACGACGGCGAATTCGGTTTCGCACCTGGGGTTACCCAAACATGGGCAGGCACATACCGGTATCTTAGAGACGATGACATCGAACGCGCAGGTCGTCTGCTGGCCGTACCCATCCTCGACCAGAACCTGAACTGCATGAGTCCCGATATCGAGACTGTCGGTGTCCCAATACCATAGGGCGCCAAGGTCGTTCTCCACCAGCACTCCGGGGCCTCCGGTGTGCGCGTATGTATACGAGGGGCAGCCGCCGAAAGCCGCTACCTGTTTGACGGCTGCTTCGCCGGCATAGACCTCAATGTCCGCACATGGAACGACCAACGCTGAGGGCGCGACATCCACGGCGAACGAGGCGGAAAGGCATTCATCGATGCCGCGGTCGCTGGCGCTTATTGTTACGTCGAAGCCCGGGACATCGTCGCATGTCGGGGTGTATTGCCACTCGCCGCTTTCGGGGTCGACGGCGCCGGGTCCGGCACCGATCGCGTAACCGACGATGTCGCCGGGAGTGTCGGTTGCGTGGGTGGCATTGGCGATCCGTCGGCCGGCCATCGCGGTGACCGGGTCATTCTCGAAACCTGTGATGACAGGACATTGATTCGGGTCGGACGTGCACACATAAGCGTCCATCCAGTATTCTGCCTGCCGGTAGACATCACCGCAGCAGGTGTACTCACCCATGTAGCGATGCTCGGCCTGCCCTGTACTATCGTAGTCGGGAAAGAAAGAGCCGGAGCGGGGGTCAGGAAGGCAGACCGGCTCGTCGGGGTTTTCCACATCATTGCTGTATACGATGGCCGTCTGATCGGTCTCGGGGTCAGGTGTCAGCGGCGACAGCCCGATGGACACGAAGTAGTTCTCCGGGATCAGGCTTCCGGAAGTACCGAAGACTCTGGCAGCAACGGGAATGCTGCTGAGGTCCGCGACGGTGGGGCTGTGAGGGTAGGAATAGAGTTCCGAATACGGAACATCAACACAGCCGCGCAGATCGCCGGGAACAGGCAATCCGCAGGCAGGCGAGACGGCGTTCGTACTGGCTTCATATAGGCAGATACGAACTGTCGGCGTCCCGATGTCGAAGATGTCCCACAGCTTGAACTCGACGCTTTGCAGAGTATCTTCTCCAAAGGTCTCAAAGCGCGTCCAGTGTTCCGAGATGCCGCCGTGGTAGGACGCAGTGAGCGATCGTCCGCCTGTCCAGTCGTCACGCTCTCGCGGGTCGGAGTAGTTGTACTGGTAGAGGCAGGCACTGGCTGAGGACGGGTATGGCACACCCGTGAAGAGGCGGCTGATTCCGGCCTGTTCGCCGTCCGGGCCGATAATCTCGATTCTGTAGAAATGTGTGAGCCCGTTTGTCAGCGGCGCGTGAAGATATGAACGTTCGTCAGGGCCCGTGGAATCGATGACGGTTGTCGGCAGCGAGCCGATGGCGTTGTGTATGCGGAAGCCGCGGTGTTCGCCGCTGCCGCAGTAATCCCAGGTCAGCGTCAATGCCCCATCATCGCGCCATGCGTGGGGGCCGGCGATCGTCTCGCTGTATGTTTGGACCACGAGCGAAGCCGGCAGCGATTCCAGGAGCGAATGCCCCGGCAGAAGACGTGGGTACCAGGCATAGATCACGTCGAGCGTGTCGCTGAAGAGCACTGCGCCGCTGTAGATGGTGCCGGTGGAATCGTAGGTGCTTTGCATGATGTATACGTACTCTGATTTTCCCCATCCCGGGGCGCCGCTGGTCGTGTCCGGATCCCAGATGTAGTTGGGTTCGGGAATCGGGCCGTCACCGTCGTCCCGTTCAGCAAAGCAGATGTTGAGCCGACGGGGAGTGACCGGATCAGAGATGTCCCAGGCGGACCCCGGAAAAGTGCCGACGCCCACGGAATGGTATGACCGATCAACGCGAAACACCTGGCACCGGGAAACCATCTCGTTGCTGAAGCGAATCTCCACGGGAACGATGCCGTCGGGCAGGACTCTGCTGCCTATTGTCCAATATGCACCTCTCCCGAGGCTCGATTCGAACGTCTCTCCACCGAGGATATAGTTGCCGGTCATCCAGCATGGCTCCCCGATCCATTGGGCTTCAATCGTCGGCGGGAGGCACTGCGCACGGATATGGGCAGTAGTTGGTATGAGGACCAGGCTGGGCAGGAGCACGAACCAAGCGCGCGTCAACGCACTTTGCGGGTTCCACATGTCGCAGCTCGCTTGTTGATGGTTATCGCAACTACCTAGTTGGGAATATAGCATTGAACATCAATAAGTCAAGCTGGAGGAAGTGACCGGACATGGCGGGTCGCGGTTATTGGCTGCGCTCTTCGTGCCCAAAGGCGGGCGGCTGCTAACTCGAATGAGAGCGAACCGCCCGCTCGGTCTGGAAAGGGGTCCCGCGTTCTGGAGCCGGAGGGGGGGCATCCCCATGCCTGGGCCCACCTCACTTCGCAACAGAGTTGCGGGAGGAGATCTGACGCTATTGCCCAGTCTCCCTGTCGGTGGGGCTGGTCTGGGACTCGGAGCGCCTCTGTTCCTTAACTCGCTGCAAGTAATGTTGATGGCGCGGGCATGGTTGGTGCCTGCGGGAATCACTGGCGGGCCGAAAAAAACTCCAACACGAGATCTGCGGCCTCGTATCAGGGGCATGTATTACAGTGCTCGCGCGAATACTGGAATACTCACGAGAGGCTGATTGAGATGGAAGAGTACAAAGATCGTTTATATGGCCAGTTTGCCCTGATCGGGCGGGCGCTGTCGAGCCCTAAGCGCTTGGAAATCCTGGAGTTACTGTCCCAGGGCGAGCGCAGTGTGGAGGATCTGGCCCACGAGACAGAGTCGTCGGTCTCTAATGTATCGCAGCATTTGCAGAATCTCCGGGCGGCACGGCTGGTCGAGGCGCGGAAAGACGGGCTCTACGTCCGCTATCGTCTTGCGGATGAAGCAGTTGGTGCGTTCTGGCGCTCGTTGCAGTCGCTGGCGATCGACCGTTCGGCCGAGGCCCGGGAGATCGTGAGCACATTTATCGATCAGCGCGACCAGTTCGAGCCGGTCGGCTACGATGAGCTGCTGGCGCGGGCCGAAAAGGGTGACGTGGTCGTGCTCGATGTCCGGTCCGGGCCTGAATATGCCGCCGGTCATATCCCGAACGCGCAGTCGATTCCCCTGAACGAACTGGCCGATCGTCTCGGTGAACTGCCGGGCGATTGCGAGATCGTGGCCTACTGTCGCGGAACGTACTGCCTGTTGTCGGTCGACGCGGTTCTGCTTCTGCGCCAAAACGGTCTGACCGCGCGTCGTCTGGCCGGCGGCCTGCCCCAGTGGCGCGCGGAGGGTTTCCCGGTGGTTGGTGGTGAGAAGAATAACGGCGCAGATACGCCCCATAACAATGAAGTCTTGAGGTAACAATGCCACAGATTCGGCACCGCATTATCCGTTTCTCGGTCGACCATCCCCGACTGATCGTCATCGCCGCGATTCTGATCACGATCGCGCTGATCATCCCTATTCCGAACGCGGTGATCGACACCGATCCGGAGAACATGCTTGCATCCGGCGAACCGGTGCGGGCGGTGCACAAAGAGATCAAAGAGGAATTCAGTCTTTCGGATTTTCTGGTCGTTGGTTTTGTCGGACAGACCGATCTGACGGCGCCCGATTTCATCGAGCGGTTGGGACTCTTAGTCGCAGCGGTCGAGGAGATGGAGAGTGTGGTCACGGAGGACATCTGGGCGCCGTCGACGGTCGACGACATCTATCGCACGCCTGACGGGACACTCGTCATCGGTCCGTTGACCGGACCCCGTACCGGCTGGGAGGACAACCAGCCGTCGGTGGCCGCGAAGATCGCCGGCAATCCGATTCTGCGCGGCAAGATCGCGTCGGGCGACGGGCGCGCAGTGGCGCTGTACATCCCGCTCGAGTCCAAGACATACGCGCACGACGTCAGCGAGCAGGTCAAAGCGGAGATGGCCGCCATCGGCGGGTTCGGTGAGTATCACATCGCCGGTCTGCCGGTTGCGGAAGAGACGTTCGGGACGGAGATGTTTCGCCAGATGGCAATCTCGGCGCCATTGGCCGGGATTCTGATCTTCCTCTTGATGCTGATCTTCTTCCGCCGCTTTTCGGTGGTCGCCTCGCCGATGATCGTGGCGGTGATGACAGTGATCTGGACGATGGGGCTTCTGGTGCTGTTGAAGTTCCCCCTGCACATCATGAGTTCGATGATCCCGATCTTTCTGATGCCGATCGCGGTGCTCGACTCGATTCATATCCTCTCGGAATTCCACGATCGGTATCAGCAGTCGAGTTCGCGGCGTGCGGCGATCACCTCAACGCTCGAAGAGTTGTTCGCGCCGATGCTGTTCACGTCGATTACGACTTTCGTCGGCTTCATCTCGCTGGTGAGCGCGCCGATTCCGCCGGTGCGTGTGTTCGGTGTCTTCGTGGCCACCGGCGTAGCGGTTGCCTGGGTGCTGTCGATGACTTTCAACCCGGCGTATGCGATGTTGCTGCCGGAGCGGGTGCTGGCGCGTTTCGGACGCCTCGACGAGGGCCGGTCGTTTCTGGGACGCCTTCTCCCCCGTGCCGGGCGGTTCGCGGCGAAAGCGCGGATACCGATTCTCGTGGTTAGCGTTCTGGCTCTGGCGTTTGCCACGGTCGGCATCAGTAAGATCGTGATCAACGACAACCCGACGAAGTGGTTCAAACCGGCGCATCCGATCCGCGTGGCCGAGGAGAAGTTGGGGGAACATCTGGCGGGCACGTACGAGGCGTATCTGCTCTTCGACGCCACCGGGACGGCAGACGAGACAGTCAAGGACCCGGCGGTCCTGACATATATGGAAGGATTGCAGCGACATCTCGAGCAGATGCCTCAGGTCGGTGCCACGACCGGCGTGACCGATATCGTCAAGAAAGTCCGTTTCGAGTTGAAGGACGGCGATCCTGCGGCCAACAGCATCCCTAACAACGCCGAGGAGATCGCGCAGGAGTTATTCCTGTACGAGGCGGCGGGAGGGGATTCCGAGGATCTCTACAAGTTCATCACGCCGGACGGCGGCAAGGCGGTGCTTTGGCTGCAACTCCGCGAAGGCGACAACCTCGCGGTCGCAGAGGTCGTGCAAGCGACCGAGCGGTATACGCGGACGGTTCCCCCGCCGGCGGGACTGACCTTCGCCTGGGGCGGGCTGACCTACGTCAACATCGTCTGGCAGGATAAGATGGTCAGCGGCATGCGCAACGCGCTACTGGGATCGTTCGCTGTCGTCCTGATCATGATGATCATCCTGCTGCGGTCGGTCATTCTCGGTCTGATCTCGATGGTGCCGTTATCGGTGACGATTGCGATGGTCTACGGCCTGGTAGGCTGGACCGGCAAATCCTACGACATGCCGATCGCGGTTCTGTCGTCGTTGACATTGGGGTTGTCGATCGACTTCGCAATCCACTTTCTGAAGCGCGGTCAGGAGATTTACGCGCGCCGCGGATCGTTGGCGGCGACCTTGGAGGAGCTTTTCGAGGAGCCGGCACGGGCCATCGCGCGCAACATCGTGGTGATCGCGCTCGGCTTTGTGCCGCTTCTGTTTTCGAGTCTGGTGCCGTACATCACGGTCGGCGTGTTCTTCCTGCTGATCATGGGGTTGTCAGGGGTGGCGACGCTGTTCATTCTGCCGGCACTGCTCCATGTGCGCGGCGCCCGCGCGCTGCAACGCTGGGGCGCGGTTCGTGTCCGGGATGATGGTACTATCGACGAGATGGCGGTACTTGCTCAGTCGGGAAAGGAGACAGTAGCATGAAGAAGGTCATGACGTTGGGAGTTCTGGTGTTCGTGCTGATTGCGGTGACACCGCTTGCATGGGCCGATGACGCGGCCGAGGCGTTGATGAACGAATCGCATCAGGCGTACTACTACGCGGCCGACGGCGGTAGCGCGCGGGTGACGATGGTGCTCACCGACAAGAAGGGGCGTACGCGCAACCGGGAGTTCTGGATGCTGCGCCGCGACGTGGAGGACATGGGCGATCAGCGGTACTATACATACTTCATCAAGCCCGCCGACATCTCCCGCACCGCGTTTCTGGTGCACAAGAACGCCGCAGGGAACGACGATCGCTGGCTGTATATGCCGTCGCTCGATCTGGTCAAGCGGATTGCCGCCGATGACCGGCGCACGTCCTTTGTCGGGTCCGATTTTACGTACGAGGATGTCTCCGGCCGCCTGCCGATTCTCGACACTCATGAGATCATCGGCGCGGACACGGCGCTGGGCCGTAGCGCGACCAAGGTCAAAAGCACTCCCAAGGATCCGAAGACGGCCGATTACGCCTATCGCGTGACGTGGGTTGACGATGCGACCAAATTGTCGCTACGCGAGGAGTACTACGACAAGAATGACGTGGAGGTTCGTCTGTTTGAGGTCGGGAAGATCGAGACGATCGATGGCATCCCCACGGCGGTCGAGCGGACGATGTCGGATCTCAAGGGGAACCACTCGACGACGATCTCGTTTGCGGAGATCAGCTACGCGGCGCCGTTGGACGCGGACGAGTTCAACGAACGGCTGCTGAGGAATGCACCGTCAGCATACACGAGGTAAAGAATGCGACAAGCGGCGATTGTCCTGGGACTGGCGGTCGGCATTGGGCTGGCCGGAGCGCGTGCGGAGGCACAGCCGGTTCTCGGCGGGTTTGTGGAGGCGGTGCAGGCGATCCGGGTTGAGGAGAATGCGGTCTGGGGCGATGGTGATCTCGGCGCACGCCTGTATCCCCGTAGTGAATTGCGCGCGCAGTTGACCGCGCGGGAGTCGCGGGATCGTGAGGAGCTGTTTGTCCGGGTCGACATCGTCAGCGATGCCACCGGGAGGGTCGCGACCGACGTCGATCTGCGGGAGGCGTACATCAAAGTGCGCCTGTTCGACTGGCTCGATATCAAGGCGGGGCGGCAGGTGGCAACCTGGGGCACCGGCGATCTGATCTTTGCCAACGACCTGTTCGCGAAAGACTGGCAGGCCTTCCTTACCGCCCTCGACGATGCGTATTTGAAGCCGCCGCAGGACCTGCTGCGGGCCAGCCTCTACAGCCACGGTCTCACGTTGGAGGTCGCGCTGTCGCCGTACTTCACGCCGGATAACCTGCCGCGGGGAGAGCGTATCTCGGTATACAACCCATTCACGGGGTATGCGGTCGGATCCGACGGTCTCCCCCGGATTGTCGAACCGTCGCACCAGTTGGAGAATGGGGAGTTCTTCGCACGCATCGCCGGGTGGCGCGGGAGCGCCGAATGGGCGCTTTACGGCTACAACGGTTTCTGGCCGACACCGCAAGGAGCTACGGAATCCGGCATTCTGTATTATCCCCGCATGTGGTCGGGGGGGGCGAGTCTGCGACTGCCGCTGGGTTCCGTTCTGGCCCACAGCGAGATCGCGGCCTACATTTCGCGCGACGACACCGACGGCGACAATCCCTTCGTGGCCAATTCGCAGATTCGCGGGTTGGTCGGCGCGGAGAAGAGCTTGGGGAACGACTGGACGGTCGGGGCGCAGTATTATGCCGAGTGGATGATGAACCATGATCGCTACGTCACGAGCCTGGCAGGGTTTCCCGAGGGGACACCGGTTTTCGACGAGGTCCGCTCGACGGTGACGGGCCGGATCGGGAAGTGGGCGAGGCAGCAGACGCTTTACATCTCTCTATTCGGATACTGGGGGATCACCGACGAGGACTGGCATCTGCGTCCGGCGGTCAGCTACAAGGTTACCGACGCGGTCCAGTGGACGGTCGGCGGGAGTCTGGTCGGCGGGGAGAATCCGTACACGACCTTCGGACAGTTTCGCGACAACTCGAACATCTTTACGCGCGTGCGGTTCAGTTTCTAAGAGACCGGTTGACCCGTCGCTGGGGCTGCCCGCCGGCGAGACGGGAGACATCGTTAGACACATTGCATCGTAGCCAAGGAGTCGGAATGTCAGTGGAGCACACAATTCGTGCCATCGCCGGGACGTTTGTCCTGGTGAGTCTGGCGCTGGGGTGGTTTGTCAGTCCGTACTGGTTGTTGTTCACCGCATTCGTCGGTCTGAATCTCTTGCAGTCCTCGGTCACCAAGTGGTGTCTGATGGAGGACTTTCTGCGGAAGACGGTCTTCGCCCGGCGCAATGCGGGAGCGGACCGCTCGGTAACGACCGGCGGCTCGTGTTCTTGACAGTTGCCGGATATATAGCGGTGATCCGGAGCGGCGCGATCTGATCCGCGTCGCTTTTCTTTGTTGGGTATTCGACCAGCCGACCGACGGGCGGTTAGCCGGAGGGACTTTCGGCCGGGGTGGTTTCCCGTAAAGCGCGATGGATGGCGATCGCCAGGGTCGGGATCCGAACGGGCTTGGCGAGCATATCTTTGATGCCAAGATCGACCGCCTCCTCAACACGCTCGATCGTCGCATACCCCGACAACAGGACGGCCGCCTGATCCGGGCGGGACTCGCGAATGCGGCGGAGAGTCTCGACGCCGTCGATGCCGTCCATCACCATATCCAGAACCAGGATGTCGTAGGTTGCGTCGGTGGCCATGCGCACCGCCTCTTCACCACTGACGACGGTGACGACGACATAGCCCAATTCGGATAGGGCATCCTGGGCTACCTGCCGTTGGATCGGATCATCGTCGACGACCAGGACGCGTTGACCGGCACCGCGCGGTACCTCGGACGGTGTCGACTCTTGATTGACCGCGTCGCGGCAGATAGGGAAATAGAGACTGACAGTGGTCCCGCGACCCGGTGTTGATTCGATATCGACGTAGCCTTCGTGGTCCTCGATGACGGAGTGGACGATGCTGAGACCGAGTCCGGTGCCGCGATGTTTGTCGGCAGTCTTGGTCGTGAAGAAGGGGTCGAAGATGCGATCGATCACCTCCGGTGGGATACCGGAGCCGTTATCGGTGATCTGAACCCGGATATACTCGCCCTTCGTGATTCGGCGGTGACGCGTCAGGGGACCGTCGAGATAGATGTTGTCCGTGTGGATGTTGATACTCCCCACGCCGTCGATCGCCTCGCGCGCGTTGTTGAGGAGATTGACGAGGACACGCTGGATCTGTGCCTTCCCTCCTTTACACAGGAAGAGTTCGGGTTCCAGCCGTGTGTTAATGATCACCGTTTCGGGCATGTCCGCCGATTGCAGCGTTTCATCGATGACCTTGTTGAGGTCGAGCGGTTCGGCCCTGTAGTGGCCGCGACGACTGAGCGTCAGGAGTTGCTGATTGATCTCGGCCATCTGGGTTGCGCACGTTTCGATGATATCGAGCATGCGGTGCACTTCACTGTCGAGAGGCAGGTGACGGCGTGCCATCTCCGGGTACGCGGCCAGGGGCCCGAGCAGGTTGTTGAAATCGTGCGCGATCTGGCCGGCGAGCTGGCCGGCGGTTTCGAGGCGGCGGGCCCGGGTCAGTTCCTTCTGATGACGGACGCGTTCGGTAATGTCGCGGAAACTCCAGACCCGTCCGGCGATATCGTCCCCGCGCATGAGGGGACGCGAGTAGCGCTCGAAAAGGCGCCCGTCCTTGAAGGCGAAAGTGTCGAGATCCTCCCGCGTCGAGCCGTAGAGCTCACGGACCTTGGTGCGGAAGGCATCGGGATCGACCAACTGGTTGAGGACGAATGCCAGCAGCTTGTCATCGTCGCGCGTTTGCAGCAACGCGTCGGGAATCCGCCACAACTCGGCAAAGCGCCTGTTCGTGTGGATGACTTTGCCGGAGCCATCGACGACCAGGATGCCGTCAGCGGTTGATTCGAGCGTGGCCTCCAGGAGTGCCCGGTTTTCACGGAGTGCCCTCTCGGTCCGCGAGCGTTCCGTCAAGTCGGTCAGGCTGCCGCGGATCAGATTGCACCCTGCGGCCGGCAGGCGCACGAGGCGGATTTCACAGAGGACATCCCGACCCTGGGCGTTGCGGTGCATCCACTCGAAACGCGGCGCCCTCCCGTTCAGGGCTTTGGCAATCACTTC
>DATKYL010000476.1:0-2623 GCA_035528515.1 Acidobacteriota bacterium
GCCCGCGCTAAAACGCAACCAACTCAAAATAGGTGTCGTCTAATGGGTCTGTTTTCTCGCAGAAAAACGGTGTTCGTGGATTCGGATATCCTCGTCATCGGCGGCGGCTTTGGCGGGTGTGGGGCCGCATACGAATCCAGATACTGGGGGCGCGATCTGAAGATAGTCTGCGTCGAGAAGGCCAACATCGAACGCAGCGGCGCCGTCGCGCAAGGCCTGTATGCCATCAACTGCTACATGGGCATGCAGTGGGACGAGAACCAGCCCGAGGATCATGTCCGCTACGCCCGGAACGACCTGATGGGCCTCGTGCGCGAGGATCTGGGCTACGATATCGCCCGGCATGTCGATTCCTCGGTGCACAAATTCGAGGAATGGGGCCTTCCGATCATGAAGGACCCGAAAACCGGGCGGTATTTGCGTGAGGGCAAGTGGCAGATCATGATTCACGGCGAAAGCTACAAGCCGATTGTAGCCGAAGCCGCCCGGAAGGCTGCCACCAAAGTCTATAACCGGATCATGATTACCCACCTGCTGATGGACAAGTCCAAGCCCAACCGCGTCGCCGGGGCCGTCGGGTTCAACGTCCGTACCGGGGATTTCTACGTCTTCCGCGGCAAGGCCGTGATCGTATGCGCCGGCGGCGCGTCGCACATCTTCAAGCCCCGCTCGACCGGCGAGGGCATGGGGCGGACATGGTATGCGCCATGGAGCAGCGCCTCGGCCTATGCGTTGCCGATCCAGGTCGGCGCCAAGATGACCCAGATGGAGAACCGGATCGTTCTCACTCGATTCAAGGACGGCTATGGCCCGGTTGGCGCCTACTTCCTGCATCTCAAGACCTACACCCAAAACGTCCACGGTAACGAATACGAGTCGACCTGGTACGAAAACACCAAGGAGCTGGTCGGCGACTACATCGATCGCCACCCGGTGCCGACCTGCCTGCGAAACCACGCAATTCTGGAGGAGGTCAAAGCTGGCCGGGGCCCGATCCGCATGGTCACGACCGAGGCGTTCCAGGATCCGCACCTCGAGACCGTCGGCTGGGAGAACTTCCTCGGCATGACCATCGGTCAGGCGGTGGTCTGGGCATCGCAAAACATCGATCCCAAGCATACCAACCCCGAGCTGACCACGTCCGAGCCGTACGTCATGGGCTCGCACGCCACCTGCTCCGGCGCCTGGGCCAGTGGCCCTGAGGACTATGCACCCGATGAATTCCAGTGGGGCTACAACCGGATGATGACCGTAGACGGTCTGTTCGGCGCCGGTGACACCATTGGCGGCACCGCTCACAAGTTCTCGTCGGGATCATTCACCGAAGGCCGGATCGCCGGCAAGGCCGCGGTCAAATACGTGATGGATATGGGCAATGATGTGCCCGAGGTTGATGAGACCGAGTACGAAAACCTCAAGACCGTGGTCTACCAGCCGCTGGAGAACTACACAGTCGGCCGCAACGAGATCACCGGCGGGACCGTCTCGCCCAGCTACATCTTGCCGCTTCATGGTCTTCAGCGGCTCGAGAAAATCATGGACGAATATGTTGGCGGCATCAGCGCCCACTACAAGACCAATACGTGGATGCTCAATCGCGGGCTCGAATTGCTCAGCATGCTGAAGGAAGATCTGGTTCATGCCGGGGCCGAGGATCTGCACCAGCTGATGCGGACATGGGAGCTTAACCACCGGGTTCTGGCCTCGCAGTCTGTCACCCACCACACCTTGTTCCGCGAGGAGACGCGGTGGCCGGGCTACTACTACCGCGCCGATCATCCGAAGTTGGATGACACGGATTGGCATTGTTTCACCCTGTCCAAATTCCATGCGGAATCTGGCGAGTGGGAGATGGAGAAGGCGCCGGTTTATCACATCATAGATTGATCGGTCGGGACCAAAATGCCGCAACTCGTACCACCGCACGGCTCAGCCACAGTCAATCCGCTATTGCTGCCTGAGGCCGAGCGGGCCGATGAACTGAAGCGAGCCGGGAAACTCCGGAAAATCCCGCTCGACACACGGGCAGTCTCCGATGTCTTCATGCTGGCGATGGGGGCCTATACGCCGCTGGGCGGCTTCATGGGGCATGACGACTGGCGTGGCTCGTGCCTGGACATGAAACTGACCAGCGGCGCCTTCTGGCCGATCCCGATCACGCTACCGGTCGGACAGGATCTGGCCGGTGCGATCGGCGCGAACGAACAGGTCGCGCTCACCGACTTGGAAAGCGGTGAAATACTCGCCGTCATGCAGGTCCGCGAGAAATACACGATCAACAAGCTGATCGAGGCTGCGCACGTCTACCGCTCCACCGACCCGAAACACCCCGGCGTGGCGAAGGTATTGGCGCAGGGCGATGTCAACCTGGCCGGACCGGTCACGGTTCTCAGCGAGGGTGACTACCCGGTAAAGTATCCGGACCTCTATATCCGCCCCGCGGAATCGCGTGTGATGTTCATCGAGAACGGGTGGTCGCGCGTCGCCGCATTCCAAACCCGGAACCCGATGCACCGCAGCCACGAGTATCTGGTGAAAATCGCTGTCGAGGTAACCGACGGCGTTTTTATTCATCAGGTGTTGGGGGAGTTGAAAGCTGGCGACATTCCAGCCGAGGTTCGCA